>JBQTJD010000725.1:0-15585 GCA_052387475.1 Anaerolineales bacterium
AGGTTGCGCAAGGCCATGAGCAACAACTCGCGGTCGGCGGCTAGCGAGGGGATGGGCCACGGCACGCGCTGCACGTCGAGTTGGATGCGCTGCGGGGCTTGCAGCAATTCCACCATCTCGTCGAGCAACTCGCCGACATCCACCCGCTCAAGTTCGAGCGGGCGGGCTTCGAGGTCGGCAAGGCGGCGCAGCCCACGGGTGAGGGTGGAGAGGCGGTCGGCCTGCGCGCGCACCTCGGCGACGGTGCTGCCATCGTCGCTGTGCGCGGCTTGCAGATTGTCGAGTTGCACTTGAATGGCGGTGAGGGGGTTTTTCAATTCATGGTCGAGCCGCTGGATGAAGCGGCGGCGCTCAGTCTCCAGCGCGGCGGATTGCTCGGCCAGCGCGCGCCGTGTATACGCCTCGCGCCAACGCATCACGCCCGCTACGGCCAGCACAGTCAGCGCGACCAGCACGAAAACGATCAACGTCACCACCGCCGGGTCGGCGAAGAACTCCGTGCGCAACACACTGGCCTCCGGCAAAGCGAAGCGCACTACGAACGCAGCCACCGCGCCGAGGGCGAGGAGGGCGAGGCCGAGGAGGGTGAGGGGGCGAGTCATAGGTCGTAATGCGTAAAACGTGAAACGTGAGTGATGGTCAGCATGAGTGTTAGTCTATTGCCGAACCTGCTCCCGGCGACGCATTACGTTTCACGCATCACGCTTCACGCTAACCCGCCTTTACTGTACCCACAAAGCGATAGCCCTCGCCCGGCACGGTCTCAATCATGTCGGCCACCTCGTCGCCCAGCTTGCGGCGGATTTCGGCGATGCGGACATCCACCGTGCGCATGCCGGTCGGATCATCCCAGCCCCACACCTGATCGAGCAGTTGCTCGCGCGAGACCACGACATTGGGCCGGCTCATCAAATGAGCCAGCACCCCGAAGGCTTTGTTGCTCAGCGCCACTTGCCCGCCGTTGAGCCACACCCGCTGCGTCTCGCGTTCGAGTTTGAGCGGGCCGCTGGTGAGCGTGTGGGCGAGCGTGGCCGGTCGGCCCGCCACCTCCTGCCGCCGCAGCAGCGCGCGGATGCGGGCGATGAGTTCGTACGAGTCGAAGGGTTTGTTGATGAACTCGTCCGCGCCTTCCTCGAAGGTGGCAATCTTTTCACCGGTGGCGCTGATTTGTGTGAGCATGATGATAGGCGTCCAGTTGCCGGCCTGCCGCAGGCGGCGCACCGTCTCGCGCCCGTCGAGTTCGGGCATGAGGATGTCCATCGCGATCACATCCGGCGCTTGCTTCTCGACCAGCTTGAGTGCCTCCAGCCCGTTGCGGGCCTCCATCGTGCGGAAGCCGGCGCGTTGCAGCGCGTTCGCCAGCCCGACGCGGATGGCGTCGTCGTCATCAACCAGAAGGATGAGAGGATTGTCGGCCATATCGCTCGTGAGTATAGCGCCGGGCAAACGGCTGTCAATCAAACTTTACCGGGGCCGAACGGGTTGTTACGGGATGGTAACCGTGTGAATGAGAGAGGGTAATACGGATGGCGGATGATGGCTACGGATGGATGCTCCGACAACGGATTGCTACGCGTAACGGATAAACGGATACCAACGGATGGGTCATACACATCCGCTGCTATCCGCTTATCCGGTTGGCCGAAGGCATCCGTTGTCGGAAGGAGCTTGAAATGATTTCTCGATTGACCTTTACCCTGACCTTGATTGCCATTACTGTCGCCTGTGCGCCGCTGGCTGTGCCCGAAACCTCGGCCCCCACTGCAACGCCCGCTGCCATCGAGAGGGCGGCGCCAACAAATACGCTGACGCACACGGAGACACTGACGCCGGATTTCGCTGCGACGCTAATCGCACTTCAGCGACCCACTTTGCTTGAATCATTCGTTGCTCCCAACGGTCGCTGGTGGGCCGAAGCTGTCCGCTACGAATGCGCGCGATTGCCGCACGTTGACCCGAACCTGTATGGTGCAGATGGGTTGGCGCTGGAGCAGTTGAAGATCGTGAACGTGGATGATGGGAGCGAAAAAGTCGTGACACAACAATTGCTGAACTGCGGCGGTCTGGGCGCGTTCGGTTTCGGCGGTCGCGCTTGGTCGCTGAACAGCCGGTACTTCTACTTCACCGACACCCGCGAAGGTGTGCCGGATGGGGGTGTTTGTCATTGGAATCGCACGTTACTGCGTGTCAAAGTGGAGAGCGGAGCGGTGGAAAACCTTCTACCGGGCGTCATCTCACCGGACAAGACGTTGATCGCGATGCCGGATGGTAACGAGTTAGTGCTTTGGGGCGCAGATAATGGTGAGGTTACTCGTTTGCCCGGACCTGCCGAGGGTGTGGTGGCTCAAGCCGCATGGTCGCCGGACGGCGAGTCGCTTATTTATCTCCATACCCAGTCCAAGTGCATGCCGTATGACAAGGCAACGGTTGTGCGCATTGCGTGGCCCAGCCTTGAGCAAACGGTCTTGCTCGAGTCCGAGACGCCGAGCTTCCGCGCCCTCGCGTTTGGCGTGCTAAATGAAATTGAGCTGACGGCTGAGGACGGGCAGCTGTGGCGTTTCGATCTGATTACGCGCGAGTTGAAGCCGGCTGTCAACGGACAATGAAACGGACTAGCGGGCTAAAACGGATGTCCGTTCCCATCCGTTCGTCCGTGTACCGTCCGTTGACGGTTCGTCTATCCCCTCAACCTCTCCATCCTCGCATCGCACTGCGGGTCGGCGGCAGGTAGCTGTACGCGATAAATTTGCCCACGCTGTAACCGTAGTTCGCGCTGGTGACGTAGCCCACCGCCTGCCCGTTCGCCATGATCGGCTCTGCGCCCGTCCCCGCTCCGAGGATGACCAGCCGTGCTTGTGTGGGCATGAATACCTCGATCAAGTTGGATGTCACCCTGAGCGCTAACGCATTGCCCAAGTATCAATTTCACGTTGTCGCGCGAAGGGGCTGGCTGCGCCTGGAGGAGACCCTTCGCGCGATACGGTTCGGATAATGCGCAGGCCGCGCCTTTGCGCTCAGGTTGACATCCATGAGTCAGTTTGCCAGAATGTGTTCGATAGTCTGCAACTCGTCGTGCGCGAACGCCAGGTTGTTCAATGTCCCGACCGCATCATCGATCTGCGAAACGCGGCTCGCGCCAATCAGTGCCGACGTCATCTCCGGGTGGCGCAACACCCACGCCAGCGCCATCTGCGCCAGCGTTTGCCCGCGCGCTTGCGCCAACTCGTTCAGCTGCCGCACCCGGCCGAGTTGTGCGTCGGTGATGGTCTCGCGCTTCAGGAAGCCATGCGGCTTGGCCGCACGTGAATCATCGGGGATGCCCGCAAGGTATTTATTCGTCAGCAACCCCTGCGCCAGCGGCGAAAACGCAATGCAGCCGATGCCTTCGTCGCGCAGCGCAGTCAGCAGATCGCCCTCGACCCAGCGGTTGAACATGTTGTAGCTCGGCTGGTGGATCAGGCACGGCGTCCCGAGCGATTTCAGAATCTGCGCCGCCTGCCGTGTTTGTTCGGCTGAGTATGAGGAGATGCCGGCGTACAGGGCGCGCCCGCTGCGCACGATGAAGTCGAGCGCGCCCATCGTTTCTTCGAGCGGCGTGTCCGGGTCGGGCCGGTGGTGATAGAAAATATCAACGTAGTCCAACCCCATGCGCCGCAAGCTTTGGTCGAGGCTGGCCACGAGGTATTTGCGCGAGCCCCATTCGCCATACGGGCCGGGCCACATCCAATAGCCGGCCTTGCTCGAGATAATGAGTTCGTCGCGATACGGCGCGAGGTCGTGGCGCAGGATGTGGCCGAACGTCTCCTCCGCCGAGCCGGGCGGGGGGCCGTAATTGTTCGCGAGGTCGAAGTGTGTGATGCCCAGATCGAACGCGCGTCGCAACATGGCGCGCGCGTTTTCAAGTGTATCTACCCCGCCGAAGTTATGCCACAACCCGAGCGAGATGGCGGGCAACTTCAGTCCGCTGCGCCCGCAACGGTTGTAGCGCATCGTGTCGTAGCGTTCGTTCCGGGCCGGATACATTGGATGACTATCTCCTCACGCAAAACTCCCCGCGTACTTCTCGTACCAGGTGTTCGTCAACAGCAAATCCGGATCGTATTGTCGCTTGGCGGCGAAGAACGCGCGGATTTCGGGGTAGGCGCGTTCGAGTTGTTCCGACGTGTAGTGCAACTGATACGGCAAGAAGAAGCGCCCGCCGACCTCAGCCGTCAGGTCAATCAACTCGCCAGTCAGTTTGTGCATCTTGGCGTGGCCGGCCTTGTCCGTCGTCTGATTGATATACAGCACAATCGAAAACGCGTCAGCCGGGGCATAGCTTAGGAAATTGTCTTCAGCGTGCACCACGCGCACCGAAGCGTTGAGCGGGTTAGCCTTGTGGTCGGTGATGATGCGGCGCAGCCCGTCCACAAAGGTGATGAACTGGCCGCGCGGGATGAAATACTCGTGCAGGATGTCGGTCTCGCCTTTGAGGGTGTTGCGCAAATAGGTGACCGAGTCGTGCATCGGCTCGTTGCGCGAGACAAGACAGGCCTCGCCCTCGGCTTGCGCCTGGTTGCGGCTGACGACGGTGCATGCTTCCATGCGCGGCTCAACGTACTTCTCCAAAAACCATTTAATCCGCATCGGGATGTCGCCCAGCTTTGAGAAGTTGATGACGAAGCGCCGCAGGCCCACGCTCGACACCTCGCCCAGTGGCGGGATTTCGGCTTCGGTCACCTCTTGCTGCATATACGTGTAAAAGATCATCTCGCGCAATAACGACTGCGGCGCGGTGGAGAGGTGACCGTAGAACAGGCCCAGGCGCGGGTCGGGCAGCAACTCGTTGGCGAACAGGTCGGGGAACTCGGCGTAATCCACGATGCGCCGCCCGGTGGCGTACACGGCGTTGTCGGTGATGTCTAACTCAGCATCGAGAATCACACCAAATAACCCATAGCCGCCGATGACGAGCCGGAACAGTTCGGGATTCTGCGTGCGGCTCACCTCTTCGATGGCGCCATCCGTGCTCATCAGCCGCAGTGCGCGGATGGTGCGACCGATCGCCCCGGCCTGATGATCCATGCCATGCGCATTGACCGAGATTGACCCGCCGATGCTGAAGATGTCGGTGGACTGCATTGCTTTGACGGCGTATTTTGGATGCAGGAAATTTTGGATGGCATGCCACGTCGCGCCGCTCTGCACGGTGATAGTCCGCTTCGCTTCATCAAGCGACATGGCGTTGAACTGCAACATATCCAGCACCACTGCGCCGCGCGCGAACGCCTGCCCACCCATGCTGTGCCGCACGCCCGCCAGCGCGACCTTCAATCCATTGGCGCGCGCAAACTGCAATGTGTTGCGGATGTCGGCTTCGGTCTTCACGCGCACGATGCCGTACACCGGCGTCTCATCGAGGCAACTGGCGTCGTTGATCGCGCCGCCCGTTTGCGACCACGGCAATTCTGACGCCGGTAGTACAGTAGGCGGATCAAGTGGCGTGAGGTCGGTGAGCGGATCGCACTCCTTCTCGCCCACCGGCTCGGCGGCGAGCTCGTTCGCGCGGTACGCGAGGTACAGCGCAGGCGGGGTGACAGCCAGCGCGGCGAGTGCGGCCCGGCGGCTGAGTTTGCGCTTAGGAGTCTGCATACAAGTAGACGAAGGACGGATGACGAACGACGAAAGTCGTCACCTTCACTTTCGTCATTCGTCCATCGTCTGTCGTCGCGTTTACGCCGCCATATTCGCGAAGAATCGAATGTAAGCCTCGATGCCGCGATAGTAATTCGGCAGATACTGCTTCTCGTTAGGCGAGTGAATGTTGTCGTCTCGCAGACCAAAGCCGAGCATGATCGAATCCACGCCCAACGCCTGTTTGAGCAGCACGACCACCGGCACCGAGCCGCCCGCGAGTTCGAAGACTGGCTTGACGCCGAAGGTCGCCTCCAGCGCGGAAGCCGCCGCCTTCACGGCTGCGGTGTCGCGGGGCGTGATCGCCGCCGGGCCACCCGCTAAAGTCTTGAGTTCCCACCGAATTGTTTTGGGCGCTTTGGCGTTGAGATAAGCGCGCAATTGCCGTTCCACTTCTTTGTCATCTTGATAGGGCACCAGCCGCATCGAGATCTTCGCCATGGCTCTGGCGGGCAACACGGTCTTGCTGCCCTCGCCGATGAAGCCCGAGTACAAGCCGTTGATCTCCAGCGTGGGCCGCGCGCCGAAACGCTCGACAGTCGTGAAGCCTTTCTCGCCATGGAGCGCCGGCGCGCCCGTCATTCCACGCCAATCCTCATCGTTGTGGGGCAGACGGGCCAGCTCAGCGCGTTCTTCCTCGGAGAGCACGCGGACTTTGTCATAGTAGCCGGGCAGGGTGACGCGGCCATCATCATCGTGCATATCCGCGATCAGTTCGGCCAGCGCCTGGGCCGGGTTGAGGATCGTGCCGCCAAAAGTGCCCGAGTGCAGGTCGTGGTCTGGCCCATGCACCCACAGCTCGAAATAGGCCAGCCCGCGCAATCCATAAATGATGGACGGCAGGTCTTTGGCGATGATGCCCGAGTCCGCATTCAGCACCACATCGCACTTCAACTTCTCTTTGTTGGCGCGGATGAAGTCGCCGAGGCTGGGCGAGCCGATCTCCTCCTCGCCTTCGATCATCACCTTCACGTTCACGCCCAACTCGCCGTGTTTGATTAGTGCCTCAAGCGCCTTGAGGAAGGCGTGTACCTGGCCTTTCATGTCGCTGGCCCCGCGCGCGTAGATGTAGTCGTCGTCGCGCACCGTCGGCTCGAACGGGCCTGCTTTCCACTCGTTCAGCGGATCGACGGGCTGCACGTCGTAGTGGCCATACACCAGCACCGTCGGAGCGCCTGGCGCTTTTAGCCATTCACCGTACACCACCGGATGTTTGGCCGTGGGCATCACCTCGACATTGGCGAAACTCATGCCACGCAACAGTGCGGCCAGCCATTCGGCAGCCCGCTGCATATCGGGCTTGTGTTCGGAGAGCGTGGAGACGCTGGGGATACGAAGAAAATCCTGGTACTCGCTCAGGTAACGCTCACGGCTCTGCTGCGCGAAGGCAAGCGCGTGGGAGGGTTCAATCATGGGTTAGCTCCTCGGTCTTTGGAATGCCGCGATTGTAACAGTGTCTGCTCGTTGACGCATCGCGTCTCCTACGGTAACATGTGGGCCGCGCGGGGCTTCTCCCGATTTGTGAGGAGCCCCGTTTCTGTGCAGCGAGAATGCCATGACTGATTCCGCCGATAACCGTCCGGGCGTTGAAGCCCAACACGTCAATGCCGAGAGCGTTACGCTCGAAGGCGGCAGCGCCTATGTCATCAAAGCCGGCAAAGCGGAGTTGAAGCAAAGCATGGCGAGCACGGTATATGCGGAGACAGTGGATCTGCGCGAGAGCGCGGTGGGCTGGACGGAGAGCGACCTGGTGCGGGCCGATCTGAGCGCGGTGGGTGTGGCCCGGGCGGAAACGCTGGCCGCTGACCAGAGCCTGGTAGGCGTGGTGCGTGCTGGCCAGGCCACACTCAACCACGCCGTGGGCGGTTTCGTCACCGCCGAACGAATCGAAGCGACCAACACCCGCGCCTTCATCGTGTTTGGGCGTGAGATCAATGGCAGTGTATATACCTGGCTGGATGTGCGCGGCGCGGCGGTCTTTGGCGCTCTGGCCGGCCTCGCCATCGGTGCGGTGTTGCTGCTCGGCGGGATGTTCGGTCGTCGCAGGTAGGGGCAGGCCCTGTGCCTGCCCGTCGGGCCTCATGCCCGCCCAATCGTAGGGGCAGGCCTTGTGCCTGCCCATAATGGAGCGATGGTAACACGCCACAAAGAACGTGGTGTGTGAGAGGCGCTCCGGGAGAGAGAACAATGTCTGAGATGGTGTTGAAAGCTGAAAAGCGCGCTGTGACCGGTAAAAAGGTCAGCCAGTTGCGCCGCGCCGGGCTGCTGCCGGCGGTCGTGTATGGGCCTGGCACCCAGCCGGAGACCATTCAATTGAATGCGCGCGAAGCGACCCGCGTCATCCGCAAAATTGAAGGCACGCAACTCGTGGATTTAGTGGTCGCGGGGAAGACGAGCAAAGTGCTGGTGCACGAGTTGCAGCGCGACTCGATCCGCGGCGATTACACGCACGCCGATTTTTACGCGCCGGATATGAGCAAGCCGTTTCGCGTCGCCATCCCGATCCACCTCGCCGGGTCATCGTTTGCCATCACCGGCCTCAATGGCGTGTTGGTGCGCGGCGTCACCGAGCTGGCCATTGAGTGTTTGCCCGCTGACCTCATCCCGTCCATCACGGTAGATCTCGGCCCGATCAAGGAGATCGGCCAATCGATCAAGGTGTCCGACATCACGGTGCCGGACACGATCAAAGTGCTGAACGATCCGGATGACATGATCGCCCGCGCCACCTATCAGGCCAAGGAAGAAGACCTGTCGGTGGTGCCAGTCGTCGCTACCGCCGAAGTGGAAGTGGAAGAGAAGGGCAAGAAGGAAGAGGAAGGCGAAGAGGGCGAAGCCGCCAAGCCTGCTGCGGGCGCGAAGGCAGCCGCTGCCCCAGCGGCCAAGAAGTAGTCAACGGATTTGGCAGCGGATTGAAAACGGATATAACAGACGGGCCGGAGCATGTGCTCCGGCCCTGTTTGTTTAATGTCGCTCGCGGATTTCATCCGCGTGGTTTGACGATGGCTTCGGTGATGGTGTTGAGGTCGTCGTCGGAGTAGAAGTGGATGGTGATGGTGCCACCCTTGCGCCCACGCTTCACGGCCACCTTGAAGCCGAGCGAGTCGCGCAGTTGTTGGGCCACCGCATCGGTCTCGGCCTGGCGCGAGGGTTTGGCCGGGCGGCGGGGTGTCTTTTGCCCCTGCAGTTGCCGCACGTACTCCTCAGCCTGCCGCACCGTCATCCCTTTGCCGATGATGATGGCGAAGGCAGCCAGTTGCGCCTGCGCGGTGGGCAGCGAGAGCAGGGCTTTCGCATGGCCTTCCACGATTTGCTCGTTGGCCAGCGAGTCCAGAATCCGTTGTGGAAGTTTGAGCAGTCGCAGCGTGTTGGTCACCGTCACGCGCCGCTTGCCGACGCGTGACGCGATGTCTTCGTGCGAGAGTTTGAAATCGTCGGCCAGGTGTTTGTACGCCAGCGCCGTTTCCAGCGGGCCGAGGTCGGCGCGCTGAATGTTCTCGATCAGCGCCAACTCCAGCATCTGCTGATCGGTTGCCTCGCGGATGATAACCGGCACCGTGGGCAGCCCGGCGATCTTCGCGGCCTCCAATCGGCGCTCGCCTGCGATCAGCACGAAGCGGCCTGGCCCGCCCGACTGAGCGACGACCAGTGGCTGGATGACGCCGTGCTCGCGAATGGAAGCCGCCAACTCCTCAAGCGCCCCCGGTTCGAAGCGCGTGCGCGGCTGGCGCGGGTTGCGGGTGATGGCGCTGAGGGGCGCTTGCGTGATGCCCGTATCGGATTTGTCGTTGACGGGGATGAGGGCATCCAGGCCGCGCCCGAGGCCGCGTTTTTGTGAGGGCATGAATGTTGTTTTACCACGAAGTCACGAAGACACAAAGGACACGAAGGAATTGTCAGCGAACCACTCGCTTCAGGCCGTCTTTGATCAGCGGGACATTGAAATTAATAAGAAATCCCAAACGCTTATTGGCATGCTTGAGGTACGTGAGCAATTGAGCCGTGAAGACCGGGTGCATGGTCTCGACCGATTTCAATTCGCAGATAGCGACATCTTCAACCATTACATCCAGTTTCACCGCTTCCTCAAACTGAATGCCGTCATACACAATCGGCAGCTCGACCTGTCGTGCGACGACCGACCCTTGTTTGCTCAATTCATGGCAGAAACAGACTTCATAAATGTTTTCCAGCAAGCCTGGCCCCAACGCCCGATGAACGGCCAGAGCCGCTGCCACGATAGCGGCAGCAACTTTTTCTTCCTTTTCGGACAGCGGTGGAGATGTGTTGGAGTTCATGCTGCCTCTCCTGGTGACCTTCGAGTCATTGTGTCATCGTGGTCAAGCGGCCTCGGTCTGCGTGTCTCCGCCCAGTAACTCTTCCGCCAGCGCTTTGTATGCCACGCCGCCCGGCGATGAAGCCGCGTACGCGGAGATGGGCAGGCCGTGCGAGGGCGCTTCGGCCAGACGTACGCTGCGCGGAATGTGGGCTTTGAAGACCTTGCCGGGGAAGTGCTTGCGGACTTCCTCCGCCACTTGCTGTGAGAGTTGCGTGCGCGCGTCATACATGGTAATGACGACGCCACGGATGGTGAGCTGAGCGTTGAGCGCGCTACGTACTCGCGTGATGGTGTGTGAAAGCTGGCCCAGTCCCTCAAGCGCGAGATATTCCGCTTGCACCGGGATGATGACGCCATCGCGCGCCGCGACCAGACCGTTGAGCGTCAGCAACCCCAACGCGGGCGGGCAGTCGATGAGCACGTAGTCATATTGCGGCTCGATGGTCTTGAGGCCATCGCGCAATTGCTGCTCGCGGGCCGGGACATTGACCAGTTCCACTTCGGCGCCGGCCAGCGCGGGCGAGGCGGGCAGCAAAGCGAGATTGAGCTTGGCGCTATGCAATACATGCTCGCCCGGCTTGCCGCCATTGACCAACACATCGTAGATGCCACCGTTGACCTTCTGTTTGTCAATCCCAAGTGATGACGTGGCATTTGCCTGTGGGTCCAAATCCACCAGCAGCACGCGCTGCCCGAGCACGGCCAGATAGGCGGCGAGGTTGATAGCGGTGGTGGTCTTGCCAACACCGCCTTTTTGGTTCACGAGGGTATAGGTTCGGGCCATCTCAATGCACAATGTTCAAGGCACAGTGCGCCATTTTAGCTCTTGGCAATGTGCATTGCGAATTGTGCATTGTGTCTTGGTTTAGTTCAGTTCAGCCTTCAAACGCGCCACGCCCACTTCCTCAAGCGTAGGTATACCGGCCAACCCGGTGCGCGTGACCGAGATCGAGGCGATGTGATTGGCCACCCGGGCTGCCGCCCACGCATCCTGAGTTTCATAGAGATGGATGAAGAAGGCGGCTGCGAAAATGTCACCCGCGCCCGTCGGGTCAAGCTCAATTTGCGGCGCGGTGTCGAATTGGCGCGCGCCGCTGCCCTTCACGAACACCATACAACCGCGCTGCCCTTCGGTGACGGCCAGCACGTTGGCCGCTTTCGCCCACCGTTCCACCAACACCCAATCCCCATTCACATCTTCAATGCTCAGCACGGCGGCGCTGAGATGTGGCAGCACGCTCGCGGCCCCCGGCCATCCGGTTTTGAAGACACGCCCGTCGCTCGCCCACCCGCGCAACATCCCCTGGGCGGTAAGACCGATGAAGCGGTTGCTGAATGTGGTGAACGCAGCCACGTCAAGTTCCCCATCCAACGGGGCGAGGTGGAGAATTGGGCTGAGCAGCCATTCGGTGGGCACATCCGCCGGGGCGAGCAGCGCGGCTCGGGCGCGCAAATACTGTGTCCGTCCCTCCGGGCCATAAAGGTTTTCGAAAGTTGTGGTGACGGATGAAGCTGTGCGGTGAACGTTTAGCGCGGCGATGGCGCTCGCGTCCAAATCATCGGCGTGTGCGGTGACGATGCCCGGCGCGTAGCCCATTGCCTGCGCAGTCAGCGCCGCGTACGCCACGCTGCCGCCCAATCGATGTCCCCCAGACACCACGTCTTTGGCCACATGGCCGATGGTGAGGTAGGAGACGGGAGCATGCATGGGGCAAGTGGCAGGTGGCAAGGGCCTCCGTCTTCAGCCCTTGCCTCACAGCTCTGGCGACTACTTGGGGATGATTTGCACCTTGCGGCGATTGCCTTCGCCGGTGCTTTCCGTGCGCACGTCTGGATGGTCGCGCAATTCGATATGGATGAGGCGGCGCTCATCGGGCGACATCGGTTCGAGCGCGATGGGGCGCTGGCGCTCAACGACTTGCTCGGCGGTTTTGCGCGCCATGCGGCGCAATTGTTCCAGCCGGCGTTCGCGGAAGTGCTCGACATCCACCGCCACGCTTACGCCGCGCAGCAATTGCTTGGAGAGCATCATGCGTAGGATGAGTTGCAATGCGTTGAGTGTTTCACCGCGCCGGCCAATCAGACCGCCCAGATCTTCACCTTGCACGTTGAGCAGGATGGTGCGCGTGCCATCGTCCACGTCCGGCTCACCCCACTCGGCGGTGGTGGTGGCGATGAGCTTCATCCGCGCGAGAATATCCTGCAATGCTTGTTGAGCGAGGGTCAGTTCACTATCCGCCGAACTGGTCGGCTCGGTCGTCGGTTCGTCAACCATGTCGCAGCTCCAATGACCGGTGATGCTGGCATCGCGGCCAGCATCACGATGCCGGCCGCGCGATGCACGATCGCCCGGATCGTTTATTTCTTCCTCGCGCGGGCCTTCTCTTTTGCGCGGACCGGCTTTTTCGGCTCGTCGGTGGCGGGCGCCAAAAAATTAAACGAGATGCCGAGGTTGAAGATGTTGCGCCAGTTGATGGGATTCGTCAAACTATATTGGAGCACGCCCAGGATGTTGGACACCACGAAATAAATCGACAGCCCACTGGCGAACGTCAGCGAAAACCAGCCAAACATCAGCGTCGTGGTCAGCGCCGTCGTCTGCGCCATCTGCGCGGCGTTGGGGTCCACCGACGGCGGCGTGATGACTTTCGATTGCACCCAACTCGTCAGCACCACCAGTATTGGCATCACGTAAAACGGGTCGGGCAAGCCGAGGTTCATCCACAGAAACTGGTTGTCGAGCGGGATGAGCTTGGAGACGTTGGGCAGGAAAGGATAAATGTGCGTGGAGAGTTGCAGCAGTTGCGCCGGCGAGGCCCCAATGGCGCTGGTGATGGCTTGATACAGTCCGATGAGGATCGGAAATTGAATCACCAACGGCAGACAGCCACCCAGCGGGTTGACGCCCGCCTTCTGCATCAGCTTCATCTGCTCCTGCGCCAGCTTTTCACGGTCACCGGCATGCTTTTCCTGTATCTTCTTGTATTCGTCACTTTGCTGCATCTCCTGCATCGCCTTCGACGATTTTTGCTGCTGCCACGTCAGCGGGAAGGTGATGACGCGGATGAGGAGGGTAAAGACGACGATGGTCAGCGTAAGGTTGTTGAACAGCAAGCTGTATAAAAACAGCAGGCTGTTGACCATCGGGTTGATGATGAGGGTATCCCACATGAGAGCGTACCTTTACTGAGTCGGCGCAAACGGCCACTTGAAATTACCGGCGAGGTCGTAAGCGTTGAGCAAGTTGGTGCCTTGATAGGTCGCCATTAATACCAATTCGCGTTCGGGCACGATGACGGGTGTGTTGACGAGCTGACCTTTGGTGCTGCCCGGAATTTCCGGTTTCGAGAGTACCGCGCCCGTAGCCGCATCCAGCCGATAAAACTCGCCGTTCTTGTTTCCCACGAACACGACGTTATCCGCGACGGCGGGCGAACCGCGCACCGGCGCGAGCACCGTGACTTTCCACTTTTCTGCGCCGGTGTCGGCGTTCACCGCGAACACCCCGCCGCTCAGGTCGGTCACATACACCACGCCGTCGGCCACCGTTGGCCCACCCCAGACCCAATTGGTGGTTTTGTAGGGCTGGCTCCATTTTGCGTCGCCGGTGGCAGCATCGAGCGCGTGAACTTCATTACCGAACGTGCCGATGTACAGCGTGCCATCGGATAGCACTGGCGTGCCGGCCAGCGACGAGCCTAAATCCTTCTGCCACTTCTCGCTCCCGTCGGCGGTATTGAGGGCATACAACGTGTGATCGAGCGAGGCAATGTATACCGTGCCGTCATCCACCAGTGGTGCAGCCCACACCGGATGTTTGGTATCGACATGCCACTTGTACGCGCCAGTGGCGGCATCGACCGCGTACACTTTGTTGTTTGCCATGCCAAAGTAGGCCACGCCATCCACCAGCGCGATGCCGCCGATGAGGCGATTGTCCACCGCTGGGGCGATGCCGAAGAGGATGGATTTGGTGGCGTCGGGGGTCATTTTGCAGTTGAAGGCGCTCAGGCGTTGCTGCGCTTTCTCATCAAAAACCACACACCACTTCACCGTGTTGAGGTTGGCCGGGTCCAGGCCGAGCAGCGCGCCGCTGTAAGAAGTGGCCGGGCCTTCGGAGCCGACGACGATGACGCTCTCGCTCACACCCGGATCGGAGAAGAATACCTCCCCGAGACTGGCGCCCGCCGGTGGGAAGCGACTTACTTCCTTGCCATTGGCAAGGTCGATGGCGTAGACGTGCGTGTTGAAGGCCACGTAGGCCCGGTCGTTGAGCACGCTGACGCCGGGCCACGAACTGGCAGGCGCAGCTCCGCAGGCCGCGAGCAGCGTGGTCAGGGTCAAACTAAGCAGGAGGAGGGCTTTTCGAGACAACACAGCTTTCCTTTGTGATAGTTTATGGCACCGGATCGTAACCGCCGGGACTGAACGGGTTGCAACGCATGACGCGCCAGAAGGCCAGCCACCCGCCTTTGAACACCCCGTACTTCTGCACTGCCTCGAAGCCGTAGCGCGAACACGAGGGGTGAAACCGGCACGTGTTCGGCGGCATCAGGCGCGAGAGGGTGAGTTGGTAGAGCCGGATAGCGGACAGCAACAGCGTGCGCGGCAACTGCGTCAATCGGAAATCAGGCGTCCACGCTGGCAGCGGCGCAGGCTCCCGCTCAGGCGACGGCCACTCGGCCTCATCGTCGTGGCTATGATCGTGGGGGAGGCGGGCTGAGCACATGCGCTTTCTTCAATAATTGCGCGACTGTATCGCGCACCTGTGGAGCCTTGCACGCGATGATGGAAGCGCGCGCAATCAAAACAATATCCCAGCCTGGCGCGATGCTGGCCGACAACGAGCGGACAGATTCGCGCAGCAGCCGCTTGGCCCGGTTGCGCTTGACCGCCGTTCCCACCGACTTGCCCGCCGCGTAGCCCACGCGGCTGGCCGGGTGTTGGTCATTGCCTGTCGCCAGTTGGCGACAGGCAATGACAACAACAAGCGGGTGGGCGTAAGAACGACCTTCGCGCCGCACCCGCTCAAAGTCGGTTGAGCTTCGCAGTCGGAGCATGACCGGGCGTCCCTTCCCGGCCTCGCGCCGTTACTTCTTCCCGCCGCGTCCTACCGGGGCCTTGTGGCTCTTCCAGTTGAACTTCTTAACGTGATTGTTCTTGGTGACGCTCAGCGACCAGCGGCCCTTGGCCCGGCGCGCCTTCAAAACCTTACGGCCACCCTTCGTCTCCATGCGTGTGCGGAAGCCATGCACGCGCACGCGCCGGCGAATTTTGGGTTGATACGTTCGTTTAGGCATTGCAAAACCTCAACTTCATTGAAAATGGCTGTCAGACAAGCGGGCGAGATTATAACGTAACGCTCGGGCACGGTCAACGGCTGAGCGATTGCGGCCGATGGCCGAAGCTCACGGCGGGCGCGAAGGCCGGCGCCGCCCAGCGCACGGCATTGGCGATGACGCGCAGCACTTCCGGCTGATAGTACGTCGGGTACGTTTCGTGGCCGGGGCGGAAGTAAAAGATACGCCCCGCGCCGCGCCGGTAGCAACATCCGCTGCGGAACACCTCACCGC
>JBQTJD010000726.1:0-7170 GCA_052387475.1 Anaerolineales bacterium
CCAACGCCCGCCTGACCGGGCCACCATCGCCGCCCGCTTCGTCCCCGCTCTCCACGTGAACGATGAGCCGGAGGTCGTCGCACGCCTGCTGGAACTCGCTCGCCCTGCCGAAGGGTTCGTCCGTCACGGCAACGACCATCTCGCCCCTCGGCACAATCTCCCGATCCAACTGAACAGTTTCATCGGGCGGGAGAAGGAAATGGCTGAAGTTCAGCGATTGCTCACGACGAACCGCCTGACGACATTGACCGGCGCGGGCGGCTCTGGCAAGACCCGGCTCTCGCTGGAAGTCGCTCACGCTCTGCTGGATGTGTTCACTGATGGCGTATGGTTCATCGAACTGGCCCCGCTCTCCGACCCGACGCTCGTTCTGCCCACCGTGGCGGCCACTCAGGGCTTGCGCGACATTCCCGGCCAGCCCCTGGACAAAGCTCTGGCCGACGTCTTGCGGCCAAAATCCGTGTTGCTTGTTCTGGACAACTGCGAGCACGTCATCCAGGCCTGCGCCGAACTGGCCGAGACGTTGCTGCGTGCCTGCCCCAATTTGAAATTGCTCGCCACCAGCCGGGAAGCGCTCAACATTGCCGGGGAAACAGTATTTAGTGTGCCGTCGCTCTCGCTGCCTGATACACATCACTCGGTAGATGCCTCCGCTGTGGCGCAATCCGAAGCCGTGCGGCTGTTCGTGGATCGCGCGTTGGCCGTCAAGCCCGACTTCCGAGTCACCGAAGTGAATGCGGCCACCATCGCGCAGATTTGCCAGCGGCTGGACGGCATCCCGCTGGCGCTGGAGTTGGCGGCCGCGCGAATGAGGGCGTTGTCGCTGGAGCAGATCGCGGCTCGGTTAGATGACCGGTTCCGATTGTTGACCGGCGGCAGCCGCACAGCCCTGCGCCGTCACCAGACCTTGACGGCGCTGATGGACTGGAGCTATGACCTGCTGTCTGATGCCGAGCGAGTAGTCTTGCGGCGGCTGGCCGTGTTCTGGGGAGGCTGGACGCTGGAGGCTGCCGAGCCGGTGTGCGCAGGCGAGGACATTGAAGCCGCCGAGGTGCTGAACTTATTGACCCATCTGGTGGATAAATCGCTGGTAGTCGTGGAAGAGCACAATGGGGCGACGCGCTATGGTCTGTTGGAGACGGTGCACGAGTACGCGCTGAAGCGGCTGATTGAAAGCGGCGAGCTGGAAGCCGTGCAGGAGCAGCATGTCAATTTCTTTCTGGCCTTGGCAGAAAAGCTAAAACTTACAGATTCAACGTGGGGCGTGTGGCTGAAGCCGTTTATGGCGGAGCACGACAATCTACGGGCCGCATTGGATTGGGCTTTTGAAAGCGACCTCCACATCGCCTTACGGTTGACAGAAGTATTCGGGCCATTCTGGTTCCATAGTGGTTATTTGAGCGAGGGACGCTCATATCTTATGCGTGCTCTAGAATTGACTGAGACCATGGGGTCTCCCCAGACGCGCATACGTGTGTTGCAAGCCGCTGGAGGATTGGCCGGGCAACAGGGCGATGACACCACCGTGCGGTTGCTATGTGAGGAGACCGCGACCCTATGCCGAGAGATTGGCGATATGCGGGGTTTAGCTTATGCACTTGGTGGCTTAGGAAATTTAGAAGAGAGTGTGGCGATTATGCGGGAGTTCGGGGATAAAGGTGACTTGGCTACGATGCTCTTTTATCTTGGGGCGTCCGTAGCTGCTTCAGGTGACGATACGAGGGCGCGCGCCCTTCAAGAGGAGAGTGTGGCGCTATATCAGGAGTTGGGCGACAGAACTAACATCGCCTCTCCGCTTGGCTATTTGGGGTATATGGCCCTTCGCCAGGGTAACTACACGGCGGCGCGTTCACTCTTTGAGGAAAGCCTGGCACTGGCGCGCGGATGGCACAAGTGGGGCATCGCCTGGCGGCTGGAGGGCTTTGCGGCTTTAGCGGTCAAAGAAGAAGAGCCGGAGCGCGCAGCGCGGCTCTACGGGGCGGCGCAGGCGTTGCCCGACTCGGGCGGCGCGCGGTTGGACCCGATTGACCGGCTGGGCTACGACCAATACGTGGCGACCACGCGCGAACAACTGGGTGAGGGTGCCTTTACCCAAGTCTGGGCCGAAGGCCGGATGATGACGATGGAGCAGGCGATTGCGTATGCTCTACGGGAAATACAGCCTGATTGACGGATTTTGATCTCTATATGAAATAAGAGACCAGACCGACGCGGTCTGTACAGCTATTGAAATTTTCAGTCAATTCGACAGACCGCGTCGGTCTTTAGTTTGTGTTAGGCCGAAACACAACGGCGACCATCGGATACAATCCGATGGTCGCCGTGTTTTTGGAACTCACTTCAACGCACTGAGCACCTTCGCAATGACGGCATCGAGCAGCGCCGTATCCACTTGATTGTTGAGTCGAGCCAGCACCGCCGCCCTAACGCGCTGATGCAGATCGGCGTCCGCTGGGCCAGCAGTCCGCGCCGCTGTCGCAACCCGATTGAGCCGAAGGCCATACTTGAGCGCGCGCTCCAGCGCCAGATCGGTCAACACAATACCATCGTGGATATCGAGGCTGGTGACGCCCCGCTGGTGCGCGGCATCAATGTCGTGTTCGGTGTAAAACGTTTTCGCCATAGCCCGCTCCGCGAACTCAGTTAAGCGCCCGGCTTGCCGTCCACAGCTTCCAACGCTTTGACCGCGGCGTTGCGGGCGGTGAGGATTTCGGCCTCCGACCCGGACAACCACATGCGGCCAAAACGTCCGACCGATGAGACGTGCAATAACGTAATCGAAGCGCCCTTCTCTGCCTCGTTGCAGGCGTAGTTGATATACGCAGCGGGCGCGCACTCGAGCACCAGCATTGTCTCGCCAGGCACGAGCATCGAGCCGCGCCGAAAGCGATTGAGCAGTTGCGCCTGATACGGATCGACGTTGGTGATGACTTGCACCGAGGCGATCATCGGCTTGACGCGATCTTGAATCGTCAGCCCCAGCCGATCCAACACGATGCGCCCCGCCTCGAGCACTTCGGCCTGGTCGGGCGAGTGCACCTCGAACATGCCGAACTCGCGCTCGACGAGTTGCGCGCCGGGCTTGGCTTTGGTGGCCTTCACGGCGATATCCACCATGCGGAAGGCTTCGTTGCCGGGCGCCATTTCAATGTACAACGCCGCCATGCCCTCGGTCGGCAGGTCACCCTGCGTGATGGTGCCGACGAAGGCGGCGTATTGCGGCTGCATCCGGTCGAGGTAGGAGTAACAGCGTAAGGAGAATTGATCGGCCATAGGTTTAGGGGTGAGGGATTAAGGATTAGGGGTTATGCATTGCGATGCCGAGCGGGGTGACGAACAACGGGTTGCCCGGGACGATTGTTTTGATGCCGGTGTATTCTTCAATGACTCGATCTATGCCCGGATAAGTGCAGGCACCGCCCACCAAATAGAGCGTGTCCACCGAATGCCCGGCAACGTGACGACGGATGATGCTGCCGACCTTCTCCATCACCGGTCGGACGACGGGCAGCAGTTGCGCTTGCGCGTGTGGGTCTTTCTTCAAATCCTCGGCCTGCTCGAAGGTCAGTTGCTTGGCCCCGGCAATGACGAGTGAAAAATGCGTGCCGCCGGTCGGCTCATCGGCGGTGTAGATGACCCGGCCCTTCCGCACAATCGCAATTCCCGTCGTCCCACCGCCCACATCCACAATCGCGCCGTCTTGAATCTGCAACACGTTGTTGGCCGCCGTTGGCTCGTCAATCAACCTGGTACAGTCGAGACCAGCGGCGTTCAGCACATGCGCCGTGGCGCGCACTTCGGCCTGCGGCACACCCGGCGGATACGCCGACGCCGCCGAAGTCAAGCCGCAGCCCAGCTTCTCCTCCACGCGCCGCTTCAGTTGCCCGAGCAATTCCACCGCGCCCGCGAAATCTACTACCAATCCATCCCGCACGACTTGCGCAAACTGATAGGCGCCCGCAATCGGTTGATAGTTTTCGTCGAGCACGGTCAACACCGTGTACGCCGTGCCGAGGTCAACGCCCACGTGTAACTGGCGCGAGTTCACCTCAGCCTCCGGATGCCAGCCGTTGGCGCGGCCAGCCATCACGGCCTCGGTGCGGGTGAGAAGGTTGGTGAGGTTTGGGTTCATGCAATGCAGGGGTAAGGGATCAGGGATTAATCCCTCACCCCTAATCCCTAACCGTTCCAGTTTGCCGGGAAGGCGACATAGACGAAGCGTGTGCGGCTGGGCGTGCCAAAGGTAATGTTCGAGCCTTTGGGGATGAAGATGACATCACCCGGCCCGCCACGCACCACTTCGCGCCCGCGAGTGATGACCAACTCACCCTCGAGCACGATGTCCACTTCATCATAGGTCAGCGTCCACGGGAACTCGCCACCGCTGCTCGCAGCGGCTTCGAGGGCCATGTAACCCGCTGCCATCGGCGAGCCATCTTCCGAAATAACCACGTCCATCAGTCGGACGTTCGTGCCGAGCGAAGCCAGCCCTTCGCCGAACGGCTCCAGCGCCACACCCGCGCCGCGCACGACCTTAAGCGGCGGCAGGTTGTGCGATTGAGCGGGCGGGTTGGGGGCGGTCAGCGCTTGCCGGATGATTTCCAGCCCGAGCGCCCCGGCCTGATCCACGGCCTCGGGCGTGATGAGATCGTCAGCGCCCAACAGCAACGTGGATGTCCTTTGCTCACGCATCAGGCGACGGATGTCCGCCGCAGTGAACAACTGGCGAGTCATTAAATTCCGAGACCCTCAACCGCGTTGAGGCCTCAACCACGTTGAGACACTCAGCCGCGTTTGCGGCGAGTCACCGGAGGCTTCGGTTTGGGTCGGGAAGATCGGCGAGGCGGCCGGCTCGGCTCAGCCTCTATCCGGATTTTCCCCCGACGCTGCCCTTGCTGTTCTTCGGCAGGATCATCTCCACATCGCCGTGCGGGCGCGGGATGACGTGCACGGAGGCCAACTCACCCACGCGCTTGGCTGCGGCTGCGCCGGCATCGGTGGCGGCTTTCACCGCACCCACATCGCCGCGCACCATCACGGTGACATAGCCGCCGCCGATGTACTCGCTCCCGATGAGCGTGACATTGGCCGCCTTGACCATCGCGTCGGCAGCTTCAATCGCGCCGACCAGGCCTTTGGTCTCGACCATTCCCAAAGCAATCATGGCAACATCAACAGGCATAGCAGTCTCTCCTATTTTGAGTGAACGGGATTCACAGGGATTAGGGGTGAGTGATTAGGGATTAATCCCTCACCCCTAATCCCTAAACTCTAACGTTGAAGCTCCGCCAATACGCGCCGCACGATCTCATCCACGCGCGCGGTGTCCATCCCATTCGCGACGGGCGCGGGTGTGGAAGGGGCGCGTTGCAATTGGGCGGGGTCATCGGTGGAGCCGGGTCGGAACGCGGCGTCGGGCGGCGGGGTGATCTCGTACGCCAGCCGCTTGACATTGTACATGTGATGCACCGAGATGTTGTCGCCCGTGATCGCGCCGCCAATGCCGCCCGAGCCGAGCGTCATCGAGGGCATGACGCCGGTGGTGTAGCCGGTGGTGCCGAGCGTGCCCCACGAATTGACCACGATGCGAAAGACCGGCTTCTCCAATCCGAAGCGCATGATCACGTCGTCATCTTGCGCGTGGATGACGAGCGAGTGCCCCCGCCCACCGTAGTTGATCAATTCAATGCACCGCTCGCAGCCCGCCTCCCATCCATCCGCTTCGTACCAGCCCATTACCGTCGTGAGCTTCTCGGCAGAAAGTGGTTCGTCGCGGCCAACACTCTTCAAGCGCGCCACCAAAATCCGCGCGGAAGCCGGCACATTGATCTCGCACATCTGCGCCAACTGTTGCGGGCTTTTGCCCACCGTCTTCGGGTTGATGAGCGGGCCGGGCGTGAACAGTAAATTCCCCAGTGCGCGCGCCTGTTCATCATCCACGAAGTATGCGCCCTCCGCCTGCATCAACGTTTCCAATTGCCGGGCGATGGGCCGGTCAGCGATGACGGCCTGTTCGGTGGCGCAGATGACGGAGTGATCGAAGGCCTTGGAAGCGACGATGTAACGCGCCGCGCGTGGGAGGTCAGCCGAGCGATCCACGTAGCACGGCACATTGCCTGGCCCGACGCCGTAGGCGGGCTTGCCGACCGAGTGCGCGGCCCGCACCATCTCGCTGCCGCCCGTCGCGAGGATGAGGGCGACGTAGCGATGGCGCATCAACTCCTGCGTGCCGGCAAGGCTCACCTGGCTCATACAACTGACCAACCCTTTGGGCATGCCAGCGCGTTCGCCTGCTTCCGCCATGATGCGCGCCGTCTCGACACAGCACTTGGTTGCGGCCGGATGCGGGGCGACGACAATGGCGTTGCGGGCCTTGACGGCGATCAGCGTTTTGAACATCGCCGTTGAGGTGGGATTGGTGCTCGGCGTCAGCGCGGCCACCACGCCCATCGGCCAGGCGATGTCGTAAACCTTTTTCGAAGCATCGTGCCGAATGACGCCGACTGTTGGCAAATCTTTGATCGCGTCCCACAACAACTTCGACGACAGCACGTTCTTCAGCGTTTTGTGTTCGGGCACGCCGTAGCCGGTCTCTTCCGTCGCCAAGCGGCCCAGGTCGGCGGCAACGGCATGCACGGCCTCGACCATCGCCGCGCACACCCGATCCACCTCCGCCTGCGAGGCGTGCATGAATTGCCGCTGCGCTTCGCGGGCTGCAACGGCGAGATCGCGAGCCTGCTGGATAGATTGGAGATCGGTGTCCATAGGGATTAGGGGTGAGGGATTAGGGTGTCGCTTTCAAGCGGATCTCCCCAATCCATCACTTCGACTTCATAAGTACCTGTTGTTTCTTTCAAAGTACGCGATTGACCCGCATCGAGTTGTTGCGATAGTGTGGCCCTCGCGGCTGACAGCATTTTCAGTATCTCGGTATTCAATGCCAGCAGCGGACGAACTTGCTCAACTGGCGACAAAGCACAATCAATGAGGGTGTTCAGCCAGTGATCAACTTCATTGGCCGACCTTGCGCATGACTGAGATAGCGCAGGTACTCTTTGCCAACGTACTTTGCTTTGCCTTCGGCGATGTTTGCGCCAATGGAAGTCACCGCATCAAACAATTGTGCCGCGATCACGTTAGCCTGCGTCTTTTTGGGAAAGGCATCAATCA
>JBQTJD010000727.1:0-1500 GCA_052387475.1 Anaerolineales bacterium
GAAGCCGCCGCGGCCGAACTTGCCCGCGTCTGCCGCAAGGGCGGGCGGATCGCGCTGACCACCTGGCTTTCGGACAGCAACCTGGCCAAGATGTTCCAAGTGATGAGAGCCTATATGCCGCCGCCGCCGGTTCCAGCACCTCCGTCACCTTTCGAATGGGGCAAGACCGAGCGCATCCGCGAATTGCTCGGCGGCGCTTTCGAACTGAAATTCGAGAAGGGCGTGTCCAACTACCGCGAGCCGAGCGGCGAGGCCGCCTGGATCACCTTCTCGACCGGCTACGGCCCGACCAAGGCGCTCGCCGCATCGCTCGACGAGACGCGCCGGGCCGAACTGCGGCGTGATTTCATCGCCTTCCATGACGGCTTCCCGACGGAACTCGGCATCTGCGTGCCGCGCGAATACTGGGTGACGAGCGGCGTCCGCAGGTAGCGTAGGTTGATTTCAGGGTGAATCGGTTCGGGGGTCGCTCCGGCGGTTGTCAAATTCGCTGGAGATTTGCTTGAGATAGCAATGCAGATCTTCGCGGCGGCCACTTCTCCTTGTCCCGCAAGGAGGGAGAGACCTGCAATTTTGTTCTTTCCTCGCCAGAACAATGAATCGATACTTGGTTGATTGCGGCTCAAATCAATACGCCAGCTGCAGCAAGCCGCAGTTCAATGGTGGAGGTTCGCATGAGATCGTACCCGTCTGGAAAACTTCACAGCCAATTTCTGATGTCGGCCATTTTCGTCTCTGTGTTTGGGGGCGCACTGGCGACGTTCATCCATGCCGGCCACGCAGAGGATATCAATGTGGTGGAGCGGGCAACGTCGGATGCCGTGCTTGATATCGGCGCCAAGGGCGACAGCACCGGTGATATTCTGACGTTCGGCAATGAGATCTACGACGCCGACAACAAGAACAAGCTAGGGACCAACAATGGTTGGTGCGTGCGCACCGTGGTCGGCAAAGCATGGGAGTGTTTCTGGACGTTAACCTTGCAGGATGGACAGATCACCGTCGCGGGGCCTTTCACCGATGGCAAGGACTCCGTCCTGGCCGTAACCGGCGGTACCGGGAAATACCAGAATACAAAAGGCGAAATGCTACTCCACTCCAGGGATGCCCAGGGCACGGCCTACGACTTCAAGTATCATCTGGCAGATTGAATTGGAGGCATGATCGCCGCCTAACATGGGTCCGGTGTAGTCGAACTTGTGGTTCAGCACAGGCGCGCCCATCCAAGAACCGTTGCAAAGCGGAGTTCCTCTCGTTGCTCCGGCAGCCCCGCGGTGCGCATGCCGGCGGCGAGCCGCGCGAAGTCTTCCGGCCTGCGCATGACGATCAGGTTGTCGAGGGTCGCCAGAGACAGCACCGGATCAAGCTTGCGGATGACGGCCACGAATTTCTGCGATTGCGCAACTCGGCCCAGCAGAGCCGCACTGGCGGCAGCTATCAACGGCATCGAGGTATTCGCGCAGCATGCCCATGTACTTCGCGCTGCCGCGCCGGGCTTCG
>JBQTJD010000728.1:0-15016 GCA_052387475.1 Anaerolineales bacterium
GCTTGGCGCATACACAACTCCCCATCTCATCCGGGCAGTCGCGAAGGCACACACGCTGGGTGCATTCCAGATTATTGGCCGCCTGCTCCCCGACCGCGTCCTCGCGGTCGGATGTCCTGCCAAAACGCCCGCGAGGACGCGGGCTTAGAGCAAATCGGCCACTTTCCAGAAATGCACCCCACACGCTCGCAACGTTGAATCACACGCCGGAGTTGGGTATAATCTCGCGCGCTCGAAAGATGGCGGTGTAGCTCAGTGGCAGAGCAGGGGACTCATAAGCCCTTGGTCGGTGGTTCAAATCCACTCGCCGCCACAGGGAATGCAAGGGAAGCCGTGCTGTCCATCTACATGGACAGGCGGCTTTTCTGTTTGGTTGTAGAGTGAGCATTCGACAAACCGGCCTGCCGCTACATCGGTTCAAGTCCTTCGCTGTTCATCGCCAAGCATAGTCCACACACCCGTCACCGACGGTGACAAGATTGGTACGTTTGATCGCGCGCAGGCGACTACTCATGGACCATGCAGGCACGCCACTCATGCCGTGTGGGCGCGTGTAACACTCTGCCCCTGTGTTGAAAGTTCCGCGAAATGTCCCCGGTCGTGGGGTGTCGGAAACATCAGCGCATCAGCGCACCATCCCCCATCAAACAAAGCGGTACCTTCCCGCCTCAGGGCCGATAAAGCTGCTTCAACAACGCAAACTCATCGAACAGCATCCACTCGCGGGCGATGCGGGCGTCGTTCAGTTCGTGATGCGTAATGCCGATGACGCGCATGCGCTTGCCGGTCGGCTCGCCATACACGCCCGGCCCGAGGTGAGTACCCTGCAACGTCCAGCGCGTGGCCACACGATACCCATTGCGCTCGTCGCCGACCGAGCACACATGGTCAATGCCTAGCGCGAGATCGGGAAAGGCGGCCATCAGGGCGAGAATGTATGCCCGGAGGTCGCCCCGGCCATATAACTGGCGATGGGCAGGCGCGCGGGCGACGTAGGTGGACGAGTAGCAGTCGCGAATGCGATTGAGCAAGCGCCAGTTCCAGATATCGTGCAGACCGCGCCGTATAAAATCTTCAACGTCGAACCCCTCACTCGTTTTGGACGGCAAGGCTTCGGGTGTTTCCTGTCCCTCCACGCGCTCGATCTCGCCTTGATTGATCGGCTGTGGGCTGGTCAGGCCGAGCGCTGCTTCCTGGGCCGCAAACTTCCGCGCCAGCGCGTGCTCGTCAAAGCCCAACTGGCGGATGAGGGCCAGCTCATCGCGACAAATCCATTCTTCCACCACCCGGTTCTCACGCACAAAGCAATGGGCGATGCCGTAGCGGACGACGCGGCGGCCGGTGGGTGGGCCGTACAGGCTATAACCGGTGTTGTGCCCCACCCACCCGATGCGGTGCGAGGAGTGAAACCCGTCTTCGTCATTTCCAGACCAGATCACGTCGTCGGCGAATAAGCGGATATCCGGAAACGCTGCCATCGTACGAAGCGAATCGGCGATGACCTTGTCGCGTCCGTAGGTCAAGCCGTCGGAAGTATGGATGACGGCGTTGTGCCGATAGTGGCTGTAAATCAGTCCGATCCCCTGGCCCTCCCAGATTTTGTGGGTACAACGCACGATGTAGTCCACGATATCCACGTAGTCATCATCGAAGCCTTTCAAGCTTTGGCGCTTTTCCGCGCCCGGGTTCATGTAACTGCTGATGTCCTGCTGCTGGCCAAGGTCGGTGATGGGTTGTTGGGTCATGGTTTTTGTGTGTCGCTTTCTGTGAGGATGTAAGCCGGTAAGGGGACTCAGGCGCGGCCCGCTGAGCCGAAGAGCCGCAGCTTGACTGTGACCACTGCCTGCATTGCAGTAACGACGCGGTCCATCACGTCCAAAAGGTCGGGCATTTTGTCTGAATGAATGATTTCGTGCAACGCTAGCAAATAGGCCTGGCGCACTTCGGTGTTGACGTTGAACTTGCGCACGCCCAATTCGATGGCCCGACGCACCGTCGTTTCCGGCAAGCCGGAGGCCCCGTGCAGCACCAGCGGCACAGACACCGCGTCCCGAATGGCGGCCAGCCGCGCGAATTCGAGACGCGGCTCGGTTCGGTAATGCCCGTGCACATTGCCGATGCACACAGCCAGCGCGTCGACACCGGTGTTCGCAGCGAACTCAACGGCTTGGTGCGGATCGGTCAACCGCGCTTCATGTTCGGCCACCGTCGCATCATCCTCAGTCCCGGTCAACCGGCCCAGTTCGCCTTCCACCACGCCGTGCTGCGCGTGCACCAAAGGAGATACCTCACGCGTGAAGGCTAAAGTCTCAGAGTAAGAAAGATGCGAGCCGTCGGCCATGATGGACGTGACCCCGGCGGCGAGCACCGTTCGAATATCCTCCATGGATGAGCTATGGTCGAGATGCACGGCTGCCGGCACTGAGGCTTGCTCGGCAGCCGCCCGGCACAACGCGACCAAGGGCAGGCCACCCTGTCGCAGCGCGCTCGGGTGCAGTTGTAGCATCACCGGGCTGCGTTCGGCCTCCGCCGCCGCCAGCACCGCCCGGGCACCCTCGAGGTTGTAGACATTGAAGGCGCCCAGCGCATATCCGCCGGCCTCCGCCGCGCCCAGCAGGTCGAGCGTTGAAATCAACATGTGCCGGGCTGCTCAACCGACGGGCCGGTAGAGTTGCTTGAGCAGCGAGAATTCGTCGAACACCATCCATTCCTGAACGAACTTGCCCTGCTTCACTTCGTGATGGGTGATGCCGATGAGGCGAATACGCTGGCCGGTCGGCTCGCCCCAAACGCCCGGCCCCTGATGCGTGCCTTGCAGCGTCCACCGCACAGCCACCCGGTATCCGGCGCGTTCGTCTCCCAGCCAGCAGATGTGATCAATGCTCAATGCCAGATCAGAAAAAGCCGCGAAGAACGACAACAGGTAAGCCTTGAACTCGCCCGTCCCATACACGTCGCGGTTGCCCGAGGTGTGGCAAAGATAGTTGCTGGCGTAATTGTGTTCGATCTTGTTGAACAAGCGCCAGTTCCAGAGCTCGTGATAGCTGCGGCGCACAAAGTCTTCAATATCAAAGCCCGCGCCGGTTTTGGGCGGCAACTCCACCGGCGTCTCTTGGCCTTTGAGCCGCTCAATCTCGCCGTGCCCCACCGGTCTAGGGATGGGCTGGCTGCGCGCCGCCTCCTGCGCCGAAATCTTACGCGCCAGTTCGTGCTCGTCGAAACCCAGTTGGCGCACCAACGCCAACTCGTCACCCGCCTCCCACTCCTCAACGATCCGATTGGCTTTGACGACGCAATGGGCGATGAGGCGCTGGACGACCCTGCGCCCGGTAGGCGGGCCATAACTGCTGTAGCCGGTGTTGTGCCCGACGAAGGTGATGCGATGCGAGGAGTGAAAGCCATCCTGATGGTTGCCGCTCCAAATCACATCATCAGCATACAGGCGCAGGTCGGGGAAGGCGGCCAGATGCTTGATCGAGCCAGCGATGACCGGGTCGCGGCCGTAGATGTCGCCATCGGAGGTGTGGGTGATGGCGTTGTGGGTGTAATGGGTATAGATCAACCCTATGCCGCCTTCTTCCCAGATTTTGTGGGTACAGCGCACGATGAAATCCACGATGTCCACGTAATCATCGTCGAAGCCCTGCATGGATTGGCGTTGATCGTTGCTGGGCGACATCAATTGGCTGATGTCGAGGTGAAGGCCGCCTACGTCCGTGATAGGTTTTTGCGTCATGGGTAGATGACTCCGTTCGAGATGATCAGGGCGTCAGCGCGCCAACCACTTCGGCGAGGGCTTGCGGGCCGCCCACGTTGCCCGGAAAGACCACATACACAAGACCCGGATGGCGGCTCTCCGCGCCCAGTTGCCATACGGGAACCCCCGGCAAAATCTGCCCCAACACCATCGCGCGTTTCACGTCGAGGCCGTGCGTCGCCATGTCGTTCGAAGTGATACCGCCTTTGGCGAGGATGTAACGTGGCCGGAGGGTGATGGCGCGAACGATCTTCACCAGGCATTCTGAGACTCGTTGTCCGATGGAAAGGCTGTCGGCGGCATCTTGTCCAGTGATCAGCCTGCGACTGGTGCACACAACGATGTCCCGACCGCGCCGAATTTCGGTCTCGGCTAGATGGGCGGCCCACTCGATGGCCGACTGCCGGCGTGCATCGTCAAGCAGGTCAGCGATATTAATTTCAATTTGCTTGATACCGGTCTCAGCCAGTAATGCCTCAACCTGAGCCGTGGTTTGTGGCACGTGGGAGCCAACGACAATCAGGCCGCCGGTCTGACTGCTCGCGCCGAGCAACTCCGTGCGTGTAAGCAGTGAACGGGTTAGGAGTCCAGCCCGCACCGGCACAAAGGAGGCCGCAGTGCGATAGAGAAATCGCCTGCCACGCGCTTCCGTGTGAAGCAAGCCGCTGGTGAAGACTTCGATATCGCCTAGACTGGCGGCGTTCACGATGCAGATCGAACCGGTGGGCAGCCGCATCAATCGCTCAGTCACCGCGTTCGGCCCACCGAGGCGGATGTCTTCGAGTGAAATGGACGCAACGTCTTCGGCGCGGATCCGGCCAGCCGTTTTTTCTGTCACCCACTCGCGCAAATTGGAGGCGCGAAAGCCGAAGGCCGCGTCCCGCGCGAAAGCCGTTTCGCCCACCGGGATCAGCCGATCGCCTTGCGCCACGTAGTGGATATCACCGATCGTGAAACGCCCACCCTCGAGAAAGAACGGGATCAACAGCCAGGCATCAAACTCCCGCTGCACCGCCTGCGCCAAAGAGTGCACTTCGCCCGGAAAATGGCCGCGCAACGTGGAGTCGCTGCGGCTGACGACGACGAAATCGCGCCCCGCCTGTTTTGCGGCCAAGCGCAAATTTTGCCCGATCGCGGCATTGAGCGATTGGGCCTCTGCCAGTGGCAGGCTGCGCGAGTTGGTCAGAATGTAAAAGGCGGCGAGGTCGTTCTCCAGTTCAGCGTGCAGCGCTGCCACTAACCACTGTGTGAGCACGGGTATGCCGTGGACGGTTTGTGTGCCAGTGGGATCATCATCCAGCACGACGACCTTACGCCCGTCGGCGGCCAGCTGCCGGCGGATATCGGGCCGCACGTCCTCAGGCCACGCCGGCGGCAAGCCTGCCATCAAATCGGCTTGGCGCATCAAGCGAGCGCTCATCGCCAGCACACCTCGGGCCTATTGGATGCCCTTGAGCAACAGGGCCTCCACGCGTTGGCGATGCTCGGCATAGTTTTCGGGCTTGACCATCTTGCCGCGTTCGTCGGCATGGAACCCAAAAGCCTCCGCTTGTTGGACGATGTGTTGTGCCCAGTACGGGTCCTTCCCGGCGAAGACCTCGTGCGGCTCGAGGACGGCGAATAACCAAGCTGGCTCGTCGCTGATGTTCTCGAACCCTCGCCATAGCCCGGGCGGCAGAGAGATCATGTCCCAGGGTTCGAGGATGGCCTCGCCTTCCGGTGCGCCCTCCGGATCATTGCCATAGTAATAGCGCCAGCGGCCCGTCAACGGCATAAACATCTCGATGTAATCGTGAGTGTGGTAAGCGGGTCCGCAGCCGGGCGGCGCGTTCACTACACCAATCTGAAATTTGTGCGGCTGATTGAGAAGAGGTTTGAACTCGGGGTTCTCACTGGCGGTGTCGCCGATGACGGCGTAGTTCATGCGATAGTGTCGAGGGATAACGCTATCGATGAACATGAGGGGGGTGCCCTGCTTTTTCAACTCCGTGAACCTAATGATACGCTGGTTCATTTCCTCTGGTGTGACTTTGGGGTGCGGCATGAGTGTCCTCCGAGTTTTAGATTGTGGGTGCGTGATAAGTAATCAGAGGGGTATAAATTGAATACGTATTCATACAATATCAGACGGTGTGGTCAAACGCAACTAACAGGTGCACAAAAGTAGCGTTTCCCGCTCGTTCAAACTCGACTATTGACAAAAAAACCGACTTGCCCCATCATTGTGAATACGTATTCAAGACAAAAATCATCATGTTTGGCAGAAGTGCCAAAAAACAACTGTATAGGTATCCATGTCTGCCAAGAAGGCTACTTCAGTTGATGTTGCCCGACTGGCCGGGGTCTCGCAAGCCACGGTGTCACGGGTCTTTGGTTCAGAAGACAACGTGACTACTGAGACGCGCGAGAAAGTCCGTGCCGCCGCCCAAACACTGGGCTATCAGCCGAACGCCATCGCCCGTAGCCTGACCACGCAACAAACCAATATCGTCGGCATTATCACCCACATTGGCAGCGCGTTTTACCCTTACGTGCTCGAGAAGTTCGCGCAGCGCCTGCAACACATGGGGCGCCAGATCCTGCTCTTCAGCGTCATGCCGGATCAGGATGTGGACGACATCCTCCCGCTGGTGTTTCAGTATCGGGTCGAGGCTCTCATCGTCACGTCGGCCTCGCTCTCGTCCGTCGTCGCCCAGGAATGCGACCGCAAGGGAATCCCGCTGATTCTCTTCAATCGTTACATCCTCGGCTCGCGAGCGAGCGCGGTGAGCTGTGACAATGTGGAAGGTGGACGCTTGGTCGCCAATCTTTTATTGGATGCCGGCCACCGTCGGCTGGCCTTCATCGCCGGCACCGTACAAACTTCAACCAATCGCGACCGCGAAAAGGGTTTTGCCGACCGAATGCGCGAACGTGGACAGACCGAGTGGCTGCGCGAGGAAGGCAATTATTCGTACGAGACGAGCCGGGCAGCGGCTATCCGGTTGCTAAAGCGACCCGACCGGCCCGACGCCGTTTTCTGTGCCAATGACGTGACGGCCTTCGGCGCTATGGATGCGGCGCGCTACGACCTCGGCCTGCGCGTCCCAGACGATGTCTCCATCATTGGGTTTGACGATCTGCCGATGGCCGCCTGGCCCGCCTACTCACTAACCACCGTCCGGCAACCCGTCAATCGAATGATTGATGCCACGATGGAATTGCTGTCCGAGCGGATCGAGGACCCTAATGCAGAGCCTGTGTTCAAGCTGGTGCCGGGGACGTTGATCCGGCGAAACTCGGCCCGACTCAGCGAATAACGACGAGGGCAGATACGCATGTCTCCGAACGTCGAAGTGCGCCATGCACATTTCCGAGAGTTTCGCCCCACTTGGGGCCAAAGATGAAAGACGTAGTGTGATCTACATGCCTGAGCAGACCACGAATTTCACTCAGGGGGACGACGACCTGTGCAGCCGGTTCATCACTGCGTCGCGCTGTCTAATTCGACTGCGAGTGTGTGCACCGGGTCGGAGGTTGTTCGAGCGTTAAGTGTGGGCCACCCACGCCCGACCAGAGCAAATGGGTGGCCCAATAGCAATCCAGAGGCGGCCTTCATACCCCTGAATCGTTGGGCAGTATAGCACGCTATCCAACGCCGGCAGGGATGAGTCGCACTGGGAATATGAGGAGGTATCACCCAACCAGATAGCGCATCACCTGATTACTACGATCGTCTGCCAATTCTCTCATTTACGGAGGACAGAAGAATGAACAAAGCACGTTCCAAACTTTACTGGCTAGTGGCCAGCTTCGTGATCATCAGCACGATGTTGTCGGCCTGCCAGGCCCAGGCAACGCCAACACCAGAGCAAGTGGTGGTCACACAGCAAGTAGAAGTAACCAAACAAGTTGAAGTCGAGGTCACCCGCCAGGTGGATGTGGAAGTCACCGCGGCGCCCGGTGCCCTGCCCTATGGCCTGACGCCCGGCAAACCCTATGCCGGCACGAAACTCAAGTTCCTGATCTGCTGCAAACCGGCTGCCCAGTTCTTCCTGCTCAGTCAGAAGAGCCTGGCCTTCACCGAGCTGACCGGCATCGAGGTGGATTGGGGCGATGTGCCGTTCGGCGAGTTCCAGACCCTCACCCAGCAGGAAGGCGCCACCGGCGCCGGCGGTTACGACCTGGTCACCTGGGTGGATGTCTGGGGGCCCGGCCTGTTTGACACCGTCGAGCCGCTTGATCCCTATATCGAGCGCGATGGCTACGACATCACCGACTTCCCCGAAGCCTATCTCGCACCCGGCCGCAACGCCGAAGGTCAGACGGTGGGCATCCCCTTCCGCGGCCACGCCTTCACGTTCTTCTATCGCAAAGACATCTTTGACAAGCTCGGTCTGGAGGTCCCCACCACCTGGGCAGAGATGGAAGAAGCGGCCAAGGTGATCCAGGAGCAGACCGACCTGGCCGGCATCGCCCCGTACTATGGCGTCAGCGGCGGCCAGAATATGTTCCTGTGGCAGAGCCTGCTGTGGAGCAACGGCGGCGACTTGTTCGACGACAAGTGGAAGCCGATCTTCAACAACGCGGCGGGCGTTGAAGCCACCCAGCGCTATGTGGACTGGCTGCTGACCGACCAAATCGCGCCCCCCGGTTCCGTGGACTTCAACGAGCAGGCCGGCCAGACCGACCTGTCGCAGAGCCGCTCGGCCATGTTCATCGGCTGGTCGTGGATGTACGGCAACTTCCTCAATCCAACCCTGGCGGTGACAGATGTCGTCGGCAACGTCGGCTTCGCGCCGCCTCCCGCTTGGGAGGGTAAGGGCACGCCCGCGACCTATGGCTACATCTGGGAAGTCGGCATCTACAAGAACTCCCCGAACAAGGAAGCGGCCTGGGAGTTCCTCAAGTGGATGACCCACCCGGAGAATGAGAAGCGCGTGGCGCTGGATAAGAGTGACTCCCGCTTCAACAATGTCGTGGTCGTTCACAAGTCCAATATGGCCGATCCCGAGATCAACGCCCTCCACAATAATCTGCAGGAGAACATGTTGAACGTCCTGCAGGATGCTCGCAGCCTGCCGATGCTGCCGGAGTGGCTGCAGATCCAGGCCATCCTGGAAGTGGCCATTAACGAGATGGCCAACGGCGCGCCGGTACAGGCAACGCTGGATACAGCCGCGGCTGATGTCGAGGCGCTGCTGGACCAGGCCGGCTACTACAAGTAAGTCGTTTCAAGAATGATGCGGGGGCACCGGCTCGCCGGCGCCCCCGCGCTTTGTTGATTTGGAGCGGATGACCCTGTTCGCGCCGCAATACCGCCCCAGACCCTGGCTGGGGCGCTCTGGAGGTCGCCCATGTTGAACAACCCTCGCCGCCACGGACTCGCCAAGTATGTCATGTTGGCCCCGGCGCTGATCCTGGTGTTTGCCACAACGATTTACCCAATGGCCAATGCCTTTTGGCTCAGCTTCCAGGAATGGCAGTTAACGAAATCCAAGGCCCCGAATGGTTTTGTGGGCCTGGATAATTACGTACAGGCCTTTGGGGATCGGTTTTTCATAAATAGCGTGATAGTGACTGTGCAGTACACCGTGCTCTCGGTCGCTATGACGTTGGTGCTTGGACTGGGGATGGCCCTCGCCCTGCAGAGGCGCAGCTTCCTGAACACGCTGATCCGGATGTTCCTGATCTTCCCATTCGCGGTCAGCCCGGCTCTCAAGGGCTTTTCCTTCCGCTTCATGCTCCAGCCGGACTATGGCGTTATCCAGGTCGCGCTGGGGAAGATATTCCCGTGGGTGGCGGACATGGTCTGGCTCGCTGACCCGTGGTGGGCGATGTTCTGGATCTCCATCTCCGAAGTTTGGGGCTGGGCGCCGCTGTATGCCCTGATGTTTATCGGCGCCATGGGCTCCATCCCCACCGATATCTTTGACGCCGCCAAGGTGGATGGAACCAACAACTGGCAGTTGTTCTGGCGCATCACCTTGCCGATGATCAGCCCTGTCATCATCATCGCGACTCTGCTCAAGATCATCGGCTCGCTTCGCATCTTCGACCAGGTAGTCACCATGACCGGCGGCGGCCCCGGCCGGGCTACCCAGTCCATCAACTACTACATTTATCAGACCGGCTTTAGGTTCACCAACATGGGGTACTCGTCGGCGCTGGCTTACCTGTTCCTGATCGTGCTGGCGATCCTGGCGTATCAGTACATTTCCAGGCTCTATCGGCAGGAGAACTAACCATGACTACCACTACCCCTTCACTGCTCGACCGTTCCACGGGTCAACGCGCGCGCCCCCTTCACTGGCAGGCGGTGGCGGGGCGGGTTTGGGAAGTCTTCTGGGCGCTGGCTACCCTGTTCTTCGTCGTCTTCCCCATCTTCTGGATGGTCTACACAGCTTTTCGGTCGAGCCTGGATGTCTATTCCGACCGTTTTCTTAGCCCGCTGACGCTGGAGAACTTTCAGACCATCCTCGTCGGCGAATTTAATGTCATTGATGAGTTTCTTAGCAGTCTGCTGATCTCGAGCGTAACAGTGGCGATCGGCATCCCCTTCGCGGTGATGGCCGCCTACGCTTTCGCTCGCTACCGCTTCCGCGGCAGCCAGGCGTTGCTGGTGGGCGTGCTGGTGACACAGTTCATCCCGGCGATCATGATCGCCCTGCCGTTTTTTAACCTGTTCCGGAACATAGGGCTGTACGACACTCCGTGGGGGCTAGTCATCGTCTATCTATCGCTCGCCCTGCCGTATTCGATCTGGATGATGCGCGGCTTCATTGACGCCCTGCCGATTGAGATCGAGGAGGCCGCGGTGGTGGATGGCTGCAACGAATACCAGGTGCTGGCGTATGTGGTCTTCCCGCTGGTCCTGCCGGGCATCATCACCACGCTGGTGTTTTCCTTCATCCTGTGCTGGAACGAATTTACCTACGCCCTCATGCTGGCCGGTCGCGAGACCGTCACCCTGCAGATCGCCATGACGCGGACGGTCAGCGTACAGGGCACCCCGTGGGAACAAATTGCCGCTATTGGCATGTTGGTGATGCTCCCGATGATGGTGATGTCCTTTACGATCCGCAAGTACTTTATCGAAGGCCTGACGATGGGAGCGGTGAAATGACGGCCCGCTCATCACGCCGCAGCCGTACCAGCACCGGGCCGGCTCAACGCGCGAGTGGCGTCAACGGAGCCGCAGGCTCCAACGCCCGGTCGCTGCTCGGCGTCACGCACACCGATATTCAAAAGCACCTGTCCCCCGGAACAGAGCGTCGTCAGAGCTTGCAGGGCTTCGACCCGGAGTACGTGGACATCGTCAACTACATCGTCAGCTGCACTCACCGCATCTGGGAAGAAGGAGGAACGGGCCTCATCTACAACCATTACCTGCACAACGCCAAGGTCCACACCGGGGACGGCTGGTTTCTGGGCCGCGACCAGGTCGTCGCTAATTCCATCCAGTCTTTGTCGGCTTTTCCGGATGAGCGTGCCTACGCCGAGGCAGTGGTGTGGACGGGCAATGATCAGGACGGCTTCTACACCTCTCATCTAATTTTTGGCATCCAGCACAACACCGGCCACTCGGTGTACGGGCCGCCCACCGGCAAAAAGATTCTCGGAATGGGAATCGCCTTATGCTTTGTGAAAGAAAACCTCATCTGCGAGGAGTGGCTCGTTCATGATGACCTGGGCGCCATCCGGCAACTGGGCCTGGACGTGAATGAGACGGTAGCGCGGATGGCCAGGCGCGACGCGATCCGCCCGCTCCAGAACTATGGCGACCTAGAGCGCACGGTCGGCCAGCTAACGCCCGAGCCGTATCCACCTAAGACCACAACTGGCTTTGACGTGGATGACTTTGTGCGCCGCAACCTGCACGAGATCTGGAACCGGCGCATGTTCAACATCATCCGGGATGTCTATTCGGAGAATTATCTGCTCCACCGCACTCACGGGTCAGACGATTACGGGCGCGGGGATTACGTCGCTTTCATGCTCTCGCTGCTGGCGGCTTTCCCGGACGGGCGTTTCAGCATCGATCAACTCTTCTGGAACGGCGATGAGCAAACGGGCTACCGCACCTCAATGCGGTGGAGCCTGGTGGGCACGCACGAGGGCGACGGCATCTACGGCGAGCCAACCGGCGTGCGCTTTCGATTGTGGGGCCTCACCCAGCATGTGATCAAGGACGGGAAGTTCGTCGAGGAGTGGACGCTCTTCAACGAGTTCGCCCTGCTCAAACGGCTGCACCTGGCCCGATTGGAGAACGCTCAACGATAAATCGGCCGCGCATGGGAACTGCGGAAAATGACCACGGAAGAAGACGCATTCTTAATTAGATTAGACGCTAAAGGGGATATTAGCAAAATGATGACTCCTGAGCGTAAGCGCACTCAGAGCCTGCAAGGCTTTGATGAGGACTACATTGATATTGTGGATTACATCATTCGATGCACTCATAAAATCTGGGAAGAGCATGGTATTGGTTTGATTTATACCCACTATGCTCACAATGTTACCGTTTGGACCACATCGGGCCGGACCTACGGCCGCGAGTCGCTCGTTGAGTCCACGTTACACTCGCTCGCCGCTTTTCCCAATCGGCGTTTATATGGCGATGAAGTCATTTGGTCGGGCAACGATCAGGACGGCTTTCATACTTCCCACCGATTCACCAGTGTGGCTAAAAATACCGGCTACAGCTGGTATGGCCCGCCCACCGGCCAGCGAACCACTCACAGCGGCATTGCCAATTGTTTGGTCAAAGAAAACCGGATCATTGAGGAGTGGGTCGCGACCGATGAACTGGGCCTACTGCTTCAACTGGGTTTTGACCAACGCGCGACCATCGAAAAACTCATTCAGGGTAGTCGCCGCCTGGGAAGCAAGCCCCGCGAGTACAGCTTACCCGAGCGGGTGGTGGGTCAGACCGTCCCCGTCAGCATGACTCCTAAAACGACCGAGGGTTTTGAGGTTGAAGATTTTGTGAGGCGAAGCTTTCATGAGATTTGGAACTGGCGTTTGCTCAACAAAATTGATCATTACTACGTGCGGGACTACGTCTGTCACACCACATGCGAGCGTCACCTGCGTGGCTTGGGGCATTTCAAGGCGTTCGTTCTTACACTCCTGGGCGCTTTCTCCGATGCGGTGATGAGCATTGAACACTTCTATTGCATGGGCAATGAGGCGGATGGCTACCGCACGATGACCCGCTGGAATTTGCAGGGCACCCACAAAGGCGCCGGCCCATATGGTGAGCCAACGGGCCAGCCGTTTTATTTGATGGGTATCAGCCATCACACCATTAAAGAGGGCCGCTTTGTAGAAGAGTGGACTTATTTTGACGAGGTGGCTTTGTTGCAACAACTCTGGAAATAGCCGGGATGAATGACCGAAAATGAAGGAATATCCGCAGTATCAGCCCGTCGACCAGGCGGATAATATCGCCAACAAACAGCGCATCCTTGAGATCATGCAACCCATGATCGACGCGCCGCTGGCCGAACTGACGGACGCCCTGCGCGCGGGCTACCACGCTGATGCTCGTATCAACATCACGCATCCGATCAACGAATTGAGCAGTCCTGAAGCGGCGGGTGAACGTTTTTGGAAGCCGCTGCGCCACGCCCTCCCCGATTTAGAACGGCGTTATGATATTTTGGCCGGTGGCAGTTATCGCGACACCGATTGGATGGGTTGCTTCGGCCATTACGTGGGTACCTTCGAAAATGATTGGCTCGGCATTCCAGCCACTGGCGGCGTCGTCGCCGTGCGTTATGCCGAAGGACATGAGCTGCGTGATGGAAAAATTGCCAGGAGTTACGTCTTTATCGACTTTCTTGACTTGATGCGACAGGTGGGCTATTGGCCGATTGCACCCAGCCTGGGCCGGGAGATGCACTGGCTGTCACCGCTGACGCACGATGGCGTGATCTTGACTCCACAAGAAAACGTCGTCTCGCAACGTACCCATGAGTTCATCACCCGCATGCACAGCAGCCTCGATGTGCAAAATGGTCAGCCCCTCACTCGCGAAATAATGGATCTGATCGAACAGGAAGATGCCAAGCACTTCCATCCAAACTTCTTGTGGTACGGCCCGGCCGGGATCGGTACCACGCGAGGGATCAAAGGCTTTGATGACTATCACGGCCATCCCTTTGTGATTGCGTTTCCTGATCGTGGAGGGCGAGACAAGGTGCACTTTATTCGCATTAGTGATGGCCATTATGCGGTCACCGGCGGCTGGGGGTATTTGCAGGCCACGCATACTGGAAACGACTTTCTAGGCGTTCCGGCCACCGGCAAACACGTGGCCATGCGGGTGATGGACTTTTATCGCTGCGATGACCACACGATTTGTGAGAATTGGGTCCCTTTGGATATCCCGCATCTGTTGCTGCAAATGGGGGTGGATATTTTCGGTCGGATGCGGCACCAGTTTCGGCAGACCGGAAAATTGAGCGTACGATCTTGGTTGTTAAGAACCTAAGTTTCGCCCAATTCCAAGCCGGCCCATCGACCACATCTATTTATCTGTTGTTGAGGATTGATCCGCCATGCCACAGGACAACATCACGCTCGTGAAGAACACCGACATTGCCAAGTTGATGAACCCGGGGCCGGAACGCCTGCAGAGCCTACAGGGCTTCGATGCCGACTACACCGACATCGTCAATTACATCGTCAAGTGCACGCACAAGATTTGGGAGGAGATGAGCGTCGGCTTGATCTATACCCATTACCTGCACAACGTGAAAATGCATGTGGGCGATGGGTGGTTTCTGGGCCGCGACAAAGTTGTGGGCGACACTGTTCAGACTCTCTCGGCCTTCACTGACCGCCGGGCCTACGCCGAAGCCGTGGTCTGGACCGGCGACGATCAGAAGGGGTTCTACACTTCCCACCTGGTCTACAGCCTCCAGCACCACACCGGTCACTCAGTGTATGGACCGCCGACGGGCAAGAAGGTCATGCGCATGGCGATTGCCCTCTGCTACGTCAAGGAGAACTTCATCTGCGAAGAGTGGCTTGTTCATGATGATCTCGGCGTCATCCGTCAATTGGGCCTGGATGTGGATGAAACAGTAGCCCGATTTGCCAAGCGCGACGCCGCCCGCCCACTCCACAATTACGGCGATTTGGAGCGCATGGTTGGGCAGCTAGCGCCCGAACCGTTGCCACTTAAGGCCACCAAGGGCTTCGACCTGGATGACTTCGTACGCCGCAACCTGCACGAGATCTGGAACCGCCGGATGTTCAACGTCATCCGCG
>JBQTJD010000729.1:0-19370 GCA_052387475.1 Anaerolineales bacterium
GCGGGCGTAGCCCGCCGTTGGAGAACCCCTAGGCGGTTCTCTCACCCCAGCCAAGCTGGCGCGGGTGGCCGCAGCCCGCGCCATGCCCACGATCACCGGGTACACCGCCACAAGGTGACTCGGATTGGGCGGCAGGCTGATGACCAAATCAACCGTTCGGCTCTCGTGCACGGCGCGGCGCGCGCCGCTGTGATATTTCACATCGCCTGTCCAGCCCAGTTCGTCGTCGGCGCGGCTGCGGGGGCGGGCCGGGTCTTTGAACTCGGCCAGGATTTGGGCGTAGGGCTTGTTGAGGATGTGCGCTAACACGTTCAGACGCCCGCGATGCGCCATGCCGATCAGGATGTGGCGCGTCCCTTCATCCGCCGCGCAGCCGATCATCTCATCTAGCATCGGCACGAGCAGGTCTACGCCTTCAATCGAGAAGCGCGTCTTGCCGGGGAAGGCGCGCTGTAAAAACCGCTCGAAGGCCTCCACCTGCGTCAGCCGGTCGAGCAGCCCGCTGGGGTTGGCTGGCTGGTTGTCGGGATGAAAGCGGCGCGACTCGGCGGCGTGCCGCAGCCAGTCGCGCTCTGCGGGGATGTGAATGTGGTCGTTGTCGTAGCCAATGACGCCGCAATAGACCTGGCGCAACGCCCGCATTGCTTCCAGCGCGTTCGCTGTTTGTGTCGCAGTCGGCCCGCCGATAATCGAAGATGGGAATTGTTGCAAATCGTCTTCGGTCAGGCCATATGTCGCCAACTCGAGGGCGGGGTCGCCCGGCGGCTGTGTGCCCAACGGGTCAAGCCGGGCAGCGAGGTGGCCGTAGCCGCGCAGCGCGCGCGCCAGCTTGGCCGCGCCGACGATCTTCTCTACCGCGACCGGCGCCGTCGCGCTCTGTCCGTCCGCCGATGGTGTCCAAGCCGCAAACGCAGCCCGCGTCGCTTCATCCACCGACGCCGGGTCGCGCCGGTAGCGCTCGAATAAATCCAGCACGTAACCCGCATTCGGGCCGTGAAATTCGCGCCATAAGTCCATGGTGAAATCTTATCCCCCTGCATTGTACTGAGGCGCAGCGCAAATGGCTATATGTCTGGGATACAGAACGCGAGCGATGCGAGGGAAAACCGGTCAGGCGTGCAGCGCCTGCAAGCGTGGCAGCAGACCGGATAACCGCTCCGGGCCGCGGCAGGTTTGCACGGCTTGCTCCAGAGCGGCGCGCGAGCCGACGAGCACGCACAAGCGCCGCGCACGGGTGACGGCGGTATACAACAGCTCGCGATACAACATCGGGTGATGATCGGGCAGGATGGGCATGACAACGGCCGGGTACTCCGCGCCCTGAGATTTGTGTACGCTCACTGCGTAGGCATGGATCAGATCATCCAGATCGTTCCACTCGTAGACCACGCGCCGCCCTTCACACTCTACGCTGACTTCCTGATTCGCCCGATCAATGTCCGTCACAAAGCCGAGATCGCCATTGGAAACCTCGCGGTCGTAATCGTTGCGGGTGAACATTACCTTGTCGCCTACGCGGAAGAAGCCGCGCGGCAGCGCCCGTTCGGCTTTGTCGGCAGCGGGCGGGTTGAGCGCCGCTTGGAGCCGCGCGTTGAGCTGATCCACACCCGCCGCGCCTTTGTACATCGGCGCCAACACCTGCACATCGCGCAACGGGTCGTGTAGATTAAGGCTGGCGCCGAACTGTTCCGCGATGCGGCGTGTCGCGATGTCCACGATCATATCGGCGGCCTGGTCTGCCTCACAAACGTTGAACAGGTAAAAGTCACACTCACGCTGAGGCGTGAGCGGGGCCTGGCCCTGCCGGATGCGATGGGCATTGGCAATGATTAGGCTGGATTGCGCCTGACGGAAGACGTGGGTGAGCCGGGTAACGGCGGCCAGCCCGGAGTTGATGACATCATTGAGCACGGTGCCCACGCCCACGGCCGGCAACTGATCCACGTCACCCACCAGCACCAGATGCGCTTCCGGTCGCACGGCGCGCAGCAGATGTTTCATCACGATCAAATCCATCATGCTGGCTTCATCCACGACAACCACATCGGCGTCGATTTCGTCAGTGGAAAATTCACTCCCACTGTACTTCAGCAAGCGATGGATAGTGTGGGCGTCGTGTCCGGTGGCTTCGGCCAGACGGCGCGCCGCCCGCCCGGTCGGTGAGACCAGCACACAGCGATGCCGGTACAACTCGAGCAGCGTCACCAGCGTGCGCAGGCACATGGTTTTGCCGGTGCCCGGCCCGCCCGTGATGACGCTGACTTTATTTTCGATGGCGCGGCGGAAGGCGAGCCGCTGCTCTTCGGAAAGATGAGCCTGGCCGGTGAGCGCCGCGCATCGGATGATCTGCGCCTCGGTCACCTCCGCGCGCATGGCGGCGAGCGCCGAAACTTTATGCTGCGCGAGATGAGTCAGATGGCGCGCCGTCTCCTCTTCTGCCTGATAAAGTGAATGCAGGTAAACGGGCGTTTCATTGATTGATCCGGGCGCCGGGCGGTCCACGTGCAAACGCTCGTCGCTGAGGGCCATGTCCTCCAGCGCTGTGGCCACCGCGCTGAATGGCACATTCAACAGCGCTGCAGTTTCCGCAAGCACCCGACTGTAGGATTGATAGCTATTGCCCTGCTCGGCGGCCTCGCCCAACACGTGCAACACGCCGGCAGACAGTCGAAGCGGAGAGTCGTTGGCGGTGCCCAGCCGCAGGGCAAGCGCATCGGCCATGTGAAAGCCCACGCTGCGGGCTTCGGTCAATCGATAGGGGTCGGTCTGCACAATCTGCGCGACCCCCACACCGAACGTCTTATACAGTTTGAAAGCCAGCGCCGGCGACAGGCCGTGCCCCTGCAAGAAGGTCATTAACTGTCGCACCGCCTGGTGCTCCTGCCAGGCTTGTGTGATGGTCTTCAGACGGCCCTCACCGATGCCGGGCACATCGCGCAAGCGTTGCGGCATGCGGTCGATCACGTCGAAGGTATGCTCTTTGAACCGGCGCACAAGCGCCTCCGCCAGCGCCGGGCCGATGCCCTTGACAACGCCGGAGGCCAGATAGGTCTGAATCCCGTACACACTGGTGGGCAGCAGCACTTCCCATTTATCCGCTTTCAACTGCGGGCCGTAGGCCGAGTGTTCCATCCACTCGCCGCTCACCCGCAGGGGTTGGCCTGCTTCCACACCGGCGAAAGTCCCCACAACGGTAACGAGTCGCGGCAGTGCATCCAGGTTAAGCAGACTGAGCTGTTGGGGGCCATTGAGGTCGAGTGCGGGCGGAGGGGAGGAGGAAACAACGGGGCGGCCTGACTTTCGCCCCTCGCGCTCCAGTGCGAGGCGCAATACCGTGTAGCCGGTGTCGTCGTTGTGATAAACAATCCGCGTTACTGTACCGAGGTAGGGTTCCATTGGAAGTGCACGTACTTTGAACTGTGACAAGACAGTTGGAAACGGAAATGAGAGCTGCCTCTGCGGCAGGAAAGTGCCCGGCTGCTTCAAACGTGACTTGGGCCGCGTAATTTCATGCCAATCGGGCTGAAGCCGATTGGAGAGAGCGGGGAGGAGCTCCCTCCAATGAGGAGCGCGTTGAGCCGGACTTAGAACTGAGACAGGTCGGCCGCTGCCGGCGCGAACTCGTGGTCGTCGCCGGTGTCTTCGGCGCCCGGCTTATCCCACGTCGTCGCCCATTCCGCAGTCTCGTGATAGATCTGTTGGAAGGCTTGCAGCCACTCACGCCCCGCGTAGATCTTGTTCAAGTATTCGCCGTTCAACTCCTGCGGCAATTCCAGAACAGGCGGCGTGATGATGGCATCCTGTCCCTTAGGTCCAGCCTTGATGTGCGGGCCGGCCGCGAGCTTCATATAAAACGCGAAGCGCGGGAAGTAGCCGGCCGGCTGACCATTGTTACGGGCGGCATGAGTCGTCGCATCTTGAATCTTCTGCGTGAACTCGCGCAGCAGTCGCTCAAACTCCTGTGACGCTTTGCCCTTGAACGTAACGACGATGGGGAAGTCGTAGCCAGCCACGCCGCACAGCGCCTGCACATGGCCGCGCATCCCGGCTTCGGCCACGTAGCCGGAGCGTGGGAAGTGAGTGGTGACGCCGTTTTGAGTGACAAACCAGCGGAAGCGGGTGCGGATGACGGCCAGCCGGGCCTTGGGAGCGGCCAGCACCGTTTCGCTTTTGCCGCTGGAAAACGCTACCGTTGTTTTGGCCCAGCCGGGTGCGGGTTCGACGGCATCGCCGAGATATTTCACCGGCAAGATGATGCCGCCGGTATGGGCGACACCGCCGGCTGCGGCCATTTTAGGGTCGCCGTTCAACCACTGCGCCACAGGGTAGGCAGGGCCGATGGCCTCGACAGTGGTTTGATCCACCACTTCCAAGTCGTCGAGGAAATTGGTACTCATGTGAACCTCCAGTTGTGGGTGAATGTTTCAGGAACAGATGGCCGGGCAGTCAAAACAGCCAGTAGGCCTCCCCACGAGACAGGCTGCGCAACCTATTAGAACATCCGTTCCGCACCCGATTTATACCCCATCCCCGCTTTGAATGCAAGAGTCAATTTCGTATCGGGTCCGTGTTGCGCTGGCGCAAAAGTGTATCGGTTGGAGGCATTGATTAATGTGCTCCCAATCGTGGGTTGGGCGTGTATTCGTTCTTAGGGTCGGCGCATCTAGCAGGTGGCCGAAGCCTTGTCTCTAACACAGCCACGCAATAAAAACCGTCCGTCATCCGAAAGCCGACACATCATCAGAGCCTTACCGACGGGCAATTCAGTAACAACTGGACAAGCGCAGCATATTTCCGGCGTTATGCTGGTCGCATCCTTTTGAAGCTTTGGGGCTTGTTCCAGGCCGCAAATCAACTTAATCCAAAGCTCACGGTCAAATACCCCAACGTGGCAGATGTCATGGCTCATTTCCGGGTGAATTAAATTTGATCAACTCAATTTCTTCATTACCTTCTCTTCTAGATCGAGCGGCGTACGGCACTATGCGGGCCCACACTACAATAGCTTTTGCCGACCAGGACGAAACTACGCCCCGTTCGCACTTGGCATGGATTGGGGTAGCACCGGGAGCACCTGGTTTTGTGACCGAAGCGGGGCATGTCTGGATGCCTGTGGGTCACAACGAGACGCTGACAGGCGCCAATCTCAACGGGCTGATGCAGCACAATAATATGCGCAGCGTTGAGCGGTATTTTCGCCGCCTCCAGCAATGCGGTGTGACCTGCCTGCGTCTGACACTCGAGCGATGTCGGGAACCCTACTTTTTTCTTGAGTCGCCGGCCGGCCATTTTCAGCCGGAGGTGGTTTGCATCTGGGATGACGTGTTTAGATTGTGCGAGCGGTATGGCATTCGTTTGTTGCTGTCGGTCTACGATGTGGTGGGGATGTGGCAACAATGGGACAGCCATCCGTATAATCGCGCCAACGGCGGCCCGTGCGCCAGCCCGGCTGAAACTCTCATCTGTCCTCACGCCCGCGCGGCCATCAAAGCCCGTCTGGCATTCGCCACCGAGCGTTGGGGGCGCAGCGGCGCGCTGTTCGCATGGGAATTGTGGAGCGCGTTGCAGCCAGCTGACCGTAGTGACTGCGCTCAAGTTCAGCCGGATTTCATCGCCGATTTGAGCAGCCATTTGCGCGAGCTTGAACTAAATCTCCATGGCCGCGCCCACTTGCAAACTGCCTCAGTGTTAGCGTCACCACGGGAACAGTCCCATCCTGACCTGTTAGGTTTCGACCTTCCGATGTTGGATTTTGTTGGTCTGCATATGCACGACGATGTTACTGAAGAAACCGTCTTTGATAACATCCGCGCGGCGATGAGTATGGGCCGGCTGGTTCGTGATGCCTTGGCTCATCTCCCCGCTGGCCGGCCACTGATCGTCAGTCAAGCGCACCCCATTTCCATCAACGACGAGGGCTACCGCTATCGGGCGTGGGCTCACCTCAGTTCAGGCGGCGCAGGGGGAGGGTTGAACTGGCTCATTGGCGATGAACACTGTTTGACGCCCGCGGTACATGCGGCTCAGTCGGCGCTGGCCGGTTTCTTTTCACTGGTGTACTGGCCGCAATTTCAACGCCGAAACCTCACCGAGCAACTGGCGCTCTCGAAGGAGTCGTTCCGGGGCTTTGCCTGTGGCGACGAGGCTCAGGCCATCCTGTGGTTAGTGTGCACCGATCAGGTGGGTCAAAGCCGCCCTGGCAGCGGCCAAATCGTCGATGTGCGCGTACCCGGCTTGGGACCCGGTCATTATCGTGTAACGGCTTGGCACACCCGCGAGGGGCGCATGTATGACTCGCGGCTGGCGACGTGTGTGAGCGGTGAAGGCTTGGAGTTCCGTACGCCGCCTATTGCCACCGACCTAGCCTTTGCCATCCGAAAACTCCCCGATGGCTTGAAGCGGTGACTGGCGGCTAAAGTCCACACGCTAGATCGGTTTCCGTTTTGAATGATGCTATCGCAGACCGCATGGTCCCAGTACAGACGCGCCGCGGCGCGTCTCTACAGCCCAATCAAAACGGAACCTGCTCTAAACAGAGAAATCCATATCCATTGCGGCCAGAATAGTTTCAAGTTTTTTAAGCGAGCGGGCGCGGGTTGGCCCGATGGCGCCGAGGGCGATGCTGAAGCGGCGAGCGATTTCATCGTAGGAAGGCGCGCCCAACTCAAAGAAGAGGGCGGTCAGGAGTTCGCGGCTCTTCGGGTCAAGTTGGGTTAGCGCCTGTTGGACAGCCCGGCGTTGTTCCCAGGTCTCGGTGTGGTCGGAAATCAGGTCGGACATTGGCGCAAGCTCTTCTATGAGTTCCAGGTGGCTGACCTGGCGCTGATACATCCTCAGCGCTTCATGCTGTGTAATCTTGATCAGCCAGGCGCACAGGGCGGTGCGGTTGCGGAGTGTCGCTAGCCTCCGATAAACGGTGAGAAAAACATTTTGACAAACATCTTCCGCATCGGGTGAGGCAATGCCCATCCGGCGCACGATTGAAAAAACCAGTGTGTCGTAGCGCTCCACGAGTTTTTGCCAGGCGCTTTCATCACCATTGAGGCAGGCCTGTACGAGAACTTCATCTCCGTCGTAGTCGGACCGTTGTGGTCGCGTCGATTTTGGGCGTGGCGAAAATGTCTGAGCGCGGCCCCACATGGTGCTAGCGTTGAAAGTCATCCAAGCCTCCCTTGGCCGGAAGCGCGACGGGCGTGTTGGACGAGATCATTTGGCGTGTGTTCTTCACTGGATAGCGCATAACCGAGTTGCATATCAATTTCCTGTGATACCAGTGCTTGAATCTTTCATACTTCGCGCCGGGTTGTAGATTGAGCCGTCAGGCGCGTTCAACGCGCTGCGAACTCCGATTGCAACTGTAACCAGCGCAGGATGTCGCGCCGGCGTAGCATCCCTACCAGATGCCCATCCTGTACCACCGGCATCTGGCGCACCTCTTGCCGAGCCAGTTTGTCGAAGGCCTGTGTGGCATCTTCCCGTGGTGTGATCGCTTCCAACTCAGCCAGGGGCGTCATCACCTCGCTAACTGGTGTGGTCTCCCATGCCTCGCGTGGAACTTTGCGCACATCTTCCAGTGTGACGAGACCGATCAACCAGTCACCATCGACCACCGCGAAAGTGCGCTCGTCGTTGACCCTCAGAAATTCCTCCACTAACCGGTTGAGGCGCAGGGTCGGAGGCACGGTGGGGGTGTCGGCCTGCATCAGCCGTGCGACCGGCACACCCTCCAGCATGTCGTGCACCACGACTTGCTGATAACTTTGCACAGCGGCGTTATTGAGAAACCAGCCGATAAAGGTCAGCCACAACCCACCGATAAATCCGTCGCCGAAGAAGGGAATGGAGAGGCCGAACATCATAGCGATGCCACCCACGATGAAAAGCCAGGCAATGCCCTGCCCGACCCACGACGACCAGCAGGTCGCCTGGCGCAGATTGTTCGTGATCGCCCACAGCAACGAACGCAGCAGGCGGCCACCATCCAGGGGAAAGCCAGGGATAAGATTGAAGACGGCTAACGCGATGTTGATCGGGCCTAGCCACAAGAACAAGGTTGCCAGTGGGCCGAGCCGGGAAAGCGCGGCTTCCGGATCGCCGAGATCAAACGCGGGTTGCAAAGTGAATAAGCCGCCGATCAGTGTAAAAATCACACCCAACCCGAGGCTGGTCAGCGGGCCGACTACAGTGATGAGAAACTCAGTGGCCGGGGAGGAAGGTTCCCGCTCGAGGTTGGAGACGCCGCCAAACATGTGCAACATGATCCTTCGCACCGGCAGCCCGCGCGCGATGGCGACGAGCGAATGCGCCAGTTCATGCCCCAAGACTGACGCAAAAAACAGCAATGACGCCGCCAATCCCACACCCCAATTCAACGCCGGACTCCAGTCTGGATGCAGACGAGGAAATACGCTGCTGGCCAGGTTCCATGTCACCAGTAAAAAGATCAGAAACCAACTCCAGTCCACGTCAATACGGATGCCAAAAATTCGGCCCAACTTGAAGCCACCGCTCAGCATGATGTTTGTCCTTATTGGTTGAGGGGCGCGGTCACCGGTAATAACGTACCCGGCGCCCGCGGAAGAACAGGCTCAAAATTGCAGCGAAGATGGCAGAGCCGATGATGGCCCAGACGACGGGGAACGGCTCCCCCTCGATATTGACGACGAAGAAGGCTGGCAAATTGAACTGGCGCGCCAGCCACCATCCTAACCACGCCCCGACAAAGCCAACGGCAATGGAGACCAGGCAGCCGCCCCGGGAAAAACCCACCAGAGCCTGACCCAAACTGCCAGCGATGGCGGCGACAAGTAGCAAAAGCAGGAAGCCCACAATAGACATAGCGCGCTCCTTGAACAACGGCTTGCCTTTCAACTTACTGACTTTATGAAGCCCAAGCCATCGGTTGAGGCTGAATGTTTTGTCGGTGGACGACTGAGAGGTGCGTCAGTTTTATCTGGCTCGGTGGCCGGTGTGGATGGTGGGTCGCGGTGGAGGTGGGTATCCGCGTGACTCGGAAACAGCCGGTGAGGTCGTGCTCAATGGGCAATCACTTCCTCAGTCATCGAAACCGCTGGCGCATGCGACCATGAGTTGGCGGGCAATCTGCCGGCGCGATGCTCCATGTCTTCGAGCCAGAAGCGGAAGAGTAGTAGCGCAGTGAGCACGTAGACCAGGCCAGCCGGCACCCACATGATGACGCCAGCCAATTGCTGATCGTCCAAGGCGCTTAGGCCCCACTGCGGGGCAGTCAGGGTGTGAACGGTGTACCAGGGCTGCCGCGCAAACGTCATGAGAACCCCCAGCAATCCGCTCTGTATCGCCATGGTGAACAAATAAAGGATGGCCGCTCCGATATTTTCCCGCGACTGCCGGGCCATCTGAATGATTGCCCACCAAAACAGTAGCGCGGTCAGTAAAAAGCTCAGGTGCTCGAGGGCATGCAGTCGAACATCGCTCAGCGCCGGCTCGTACAAGCCGGGCGCATGCCACGCCCACAGGGCCAGCGTGTGCGCTGACCAGGTCACAGCGGGCCGGCTAATTCCGCGCCAAATCATCTGCAAGCGCCGGGAGCGATTCCACAGGCGGCCTAAATTGTGGCGGAGTTGACTGGGTAGCCCAAGCAGCATAAAGGTGAGTGGGCGACTGGCTGTGAGCAGGGGAGCGGCCACGACGACCATCAGCATATGCTGAACCATATGAGCGGCAAAGAGTTGTTCGGCAAGGGCGTCCAGCGGTGAGATTAAGGCGATGAACAACACCAATATGCCCGCGATGAAGGCCGCACGCCGCCAGAGTGTGGCGGAATGGCCGCGCCCGGCATAGCGCTGCCAGCCACGCCCGGTTATCCATAGGGTCACCCCCAAGATCAACCAGGGTGTTGGATCACCATTCCAGTGATGCCAGGGGTCGAATGGGACAAAAGGCGGGCCGGGATGCGCGAAAGCGGGCGGGGTCAGCGCCACAAACAACCCGGCGGCCAATATCCACCCGAGAAAACCCCAGCGATGGGCGCGGAGGGGAAGGCGAAACATTAGTTTGTGTCTTCGAGTAACGCCGCCCACGTCATCGAGCCGAACAGCCGGGTTTCAGCTTTCGCACTTACCCACACCGCACTCGCGGTCAAACGCGTCCAACTGAGCCGAGGTCGCGAATTGAACAGGCACTTTCATGACCTCGACGGTTCATAATCGCGCAGGCGATTGATCACGGCGGCGGTCACAGCCAGACGGACTTCGTCCTCCATCACGGTGCGAATCCATTGATTTGGGATCAGTTTGTGCTCCTTCAGCAATAAGCCTTTGGACACAACGAAGTCCGTTGCGCGACCAGTCTCCGCGTTCGAGATAATTTGCTCTACGTTTCCGACGTGTTGGCCGTCGCTGGACATCACCTTGGCGTTTTCTTTCAGCGCAACGGTGTCGTCGGGGATGTTGCGCTCAGTACGAGAGACCAAACCCGGGTTGGGGTTGACGTACGGATAACCAGTGGCCCGGAGGTCCACGGTCCCGGGATAGTACAGATAGGGCACCGCATAAGCGACGCTGTCGCGCGCCACGGAAACGTCCGTTTCCTCGGCGGGCACGTAATGCGTTTCCTCAAAGGGCAGCAGCTTGTCCAGCTCCTCGGCATCGGCGCGTAGCCTGATCTCAGTGTCCGTGGCATGATCAATCAGTTCGAAGGGCAGCACTTTGTCTTCGGTGAACAGCCAACCTTGCCGCACGATCAAATGCGTAATCTCCTGGCTATTCGGGTTCATCACCACCCGATCCACATGACCAATATCCTTGCCATCGGCGGTCGTCACTTTGGCATCTTGTTTAATTTGCATGGGTTCTCCTTTTTTGAACGCTCACCAGTGACAGTAACAACACTGTGGGGTAACGGCAATCGGAGCCAGCCCGAAAACTGTGTAGGACGGCAGGCTACGTGATGATGACGCGTCGTGGATCCTTGAGGTATTTCTGCACGAGGCCCTCACCGGCACGACTCTTAGCGCAGTGTCGCGAGATAGGCGGCCATATCCCACGCCTCCAGCTCAGGGACATCCAGATCGGGCATCGGGCTGTTTGGCTCAATAGCCTGCGGGTCCATAATCCACGCCACCAGGTTCTCGGGCGTATTCACCAACCCTCCAGCGAGGTATTGCCGGTACGCGAACTCTTTCAGCGTCGGGCCGATGTGGGCGGTAGCGCCGGGCACACCAGGGATGGTGTGGCAGGCTTCACAGCCGTACGCTTCCAATGCTTGTCGTCCCCGCAGCGGGTCACCGCTCGCAATCGTGTTCAACACTAGCGTGCGCTCAGCGCCACCACAGCAGCCGAGCGCGATGCTGACGAGGGCGAAAAACAAAAGGCCGACGGCCATCAACCGACCGACCAGTCTCCGCGTCAGCATGGCCGGAGCACCAGCGCCGGCACGCCGTTGAGCAGGATGGCGTACGCAAACAGCCCACTCAGCAACAGGCCGCCAAAACCAAGAAAGCGCGTGCGGGCCTGCTCACGGCCGGCGGCCTCCGTATCGTCAAGCGCCTTCATCTGCTGCCACACTTCGAAAGTTTTCCAGCCTGCGATGAGGACGGCGATTAACGCAATAGCTGTCAGGAGGGTCACAATAGCAGTGACGGCCGGCACGCCCAGCACTGCAAATTGCAGCGCGCCGGAAAGACAGCCAAACTCACCCACGAGGTAGGCCACGAGAAAATAAACCGCCCACACCACCGGCCCGGTCAGCAATCCAATTAACAGCCAGCGGTTGCGAGGTAAAGGTGTGGAGGAGGCGTGAGTCATGGTTTGGCCTCAAATCACATGGGGCGCGAGATAAAGCGTCCCGAATGTCAGCAGCCAGACGATGACCGCGCCGTACCAAAATAGCGCGCCGTTCGCCGCCGCCGTGTGCCGCCGCGCCGAGTAGTGGCCCTTCCACGCCCAGAGCTGTATGAAGGCGCTCATCAACAGCCCGCCCAACAACACGATTAGCCCGAAGCCGGCCAGCATGTAGAAGATTGATCCGTAGGCGTGCGTGTCGTGTCCAAAACCCACACGCGCAAGGTCGAAGCCCTGCACGCCGACCGCCGCCGCGCCGAGCACAAACGCTGCCGCGAGTCCGGCCCGCAATTGACCCGCCTTGTCCGCGCGGATGCCGCGCATCGCCCACACGGTCGCGCCGGCGCTGAGCAGCAGCAGCCCCGCACCGATGGCGGCCAGCGTCCAATCGGGCAGCGGGTAGCCGGCGGGCGGCCAACTGGTGTTTTCCAATCGAATGTAGAAATAGCTGAACAGGAAACAGGCCAGCGCCACGCCGATGACGAGCAACACCAGCCACAACGCCCCGCGTGAGACGATGACGCTGCCGTGCGGGTTGACCTCGATGGCGTGCTCACGCTCGAAGTCAACTGCCTCTTGCTCACTGGTCTTCACCGGGTCGGGCCAGTGCCAGCCGATAAGCGCGCCGATGACGATGAGGACTCCGGTCAGCGAGACAAAGCGCAGACTCCAGATTTCGGCGGCGAACATGAGGATGGTGCCGACGGCGGCGACAAAGGGCCAGATGGATGGACCGGAGACGCGCGCCACCTCCTGCGGTTGCGCATCCACCAGTGAGGTAACCAGCACCGCGCGCCAACTCTGTGGCCAACGGGCCAGCCCGCGCACGAGCGCCTCGACGCGGCTCTCGCCTTGATGAAGGTCGGTCTGATCCCACAAGGGATGGCGGCTGTGAACGATGGGCAGTAGAGTGAAGCCGTGTGGCGGTGGCGGGGTGTCCGTCGCCCATTCCAGCGAGTCGGCGTCCCACGGGTTTGCGCGCGCCGGCGCGCCGGCGCGCAAAGTCCAGATGACGTTGATAACAAACACCAACATCCCCACGCCCATCATAAAAGCGCCGAGGGTGGCGAGCTGGTTGTAAATGTCCCAGCCGATGCCGGCCGGATAGGTGTACACGCGGCGCGGCATGCCCAACAGCCCGACGATGTGCATGGGGAAGAAGGCCACGTTCGCGCCGATAAACATCAGCCAGAAATGCCAACGGCCCAGCCCTTCATCGAGCAGCCGGTCGGTGAAGCGCGGCATCCAGTAATACAGCGCGGCAAAGATGGGGAAGACCACGCCGCCGAGCAATACATAGTGAAAATGGGCGACGATGAAATAGGAGTCATGCACCTGCCAATCAAAGGGGATGACTGCCACCATCACGCCAGTGAGGCCGCCGATGACGAACAGCACCAGAAAGCCGACGACGAACAAGAGCGGCGTTTTGAACACCGGCCGCCCGCTCCATAAGGTGGCCAACCAGGCGAAGACCTGCACGCCGCCGGGGATGGCGATCATCATGCTGGCGACGGCGAAGAAAGTGGTGGCCACCGGCGGCAGATCGGTGGTGAACATGTGGTGCACCCACAGGCCAAAGCTGAGGAAGGCGATGGCGATCAGCGCCATGGCGAGGAAGGGGTAGCCCACGATGCGCCGCCGGGCGAAGACGGGTAGGATCATGGAGACCATGCCCGCCGCCGGCAGAAACTGAATGTAGACCTCCGGGTGACCAAAGATCCAAAACAGATGCTGCCACAAAATCGGGCTGCCGCCCGCCGTCGGGTCGAAGAACTTCGTGCCGACCTTACGATCCAACTCCAGCAACAGACTGCCGACGATGAGCGGTGTGAAGGCGAACAAAATGGAAAAAGCCGTGACCAGCATCGCCCACGCGAAGAGCGGCATCCGGCTGAGAGTCATGCCTGGCGCGCGCATCCGCAGAATGGCGATGATGATCTCGATGCCGGCGGCGATGGCCGCCACTTCCGCGACGCCCAACGCCAGCAGCCAGAAATCCAACGCCAGACCCGGAGAATAGACGGGGCCGCTCAGTGGCACGTAGGCGAACCACCCGGCGTTGGGCACAGCGCGGAACAGGGTACTGCTATAAAACAGCAACCCGCCAAACAGAAACGTCCAAAACGTGTAAGCCCCAAGCCTGGGAAACGGCATGTCGCGGTTGCCAAGCATGAAGGGCAATAGCAAAATTGCGAAGCCTTCCAATATCGGCACGGCGAAGAGATACATCATGGCCGAGCCGTGCATAGTGAACAACTCGTTGAAGCGGGCCGGGCCGACGAGGGTGTTTTCGGGGACGACCAGTTGCGCTCGAATGAACAACGAGTCAATGCCGCTCCACACAAAGAAAAAGAACGCCACGACGGCGATGCGTGCGCCCAGCGTGTCGTTCTGCACAACGCGCAGTTGTCCAATCCAACCCTTGGGATCGGCCCACAACTCTGAGAGCTTGTCGGTCATCGGCTGAGGTTGAACGGCCTGTGTCTGCGCTGGCGCTGCGCCGTCGGCAACGGTTGAGGTCGTGGCAGCCATGTTGCTCCTTGCGCGTCGCTCCTAGCGCTGCTACTTCAAGCTTTCGAGATAGGCCAACAGCGCATTCAGTTCTTCGCCGCTTAATTGTGTGGGCGGCATCAGGTTGCCGGGTTTGAGGTTTTGCGGATCAATGATCCAGCCGGCCAAATGCCCGCGCGTGTTGGGCAAAGCGCCGGCCGCCAGCGTGCGCCGGCTGGCGAGGTGGGTGAGGTCGGGGCCGACAACGCCGCTGGCGTTCGTGCCGCGAATGGCATGGCAGTTCGCGCACGCCGAACCTAGGAATACTTGCTGGCCGGAGCGCTCGGCGTCGCTCGCAGGCTTGACTGCCTCCTGTTGCTCATTCGCCAGCCATTCGGCCAATTTGTCCGGCGGCTCGGCGACCACGATGAGGTGCATCTTCGCGTGTTGCAGGCCGCAAAACTCGGCGCACTCGGCCCGATAATCGCCCACCTGGTCGGCTTGCACCACCCACGTCGTCGTGCGCCCCGGCACGAGATCCATCTTGCCATGCAGTTCCGGCGCCCAGAAGCTATGGATGACATCATTCGAAGTTAATTGGAGTTCAATCGGCTGGCCCACCGGGATGCGGATTTCGTTGGCGGTGGTAAAGCCGTGATTGGGATAGCGGATCTCCCACCACCACTGATGTCCGATCACTTCGATCACGATCTCTTGCGAGGGGGAAACGCGGGCGATGGCCCGCATGGCGCCCAGCGTCAGCACCAAGAGGCCGGTGAGGACGATGACTGGCAGGATGACGCCGCCACCCATGATCCACGTGTTGGCGCCGCCGGGCAGAGCGCTTTCCGACTCATCCCTGAGTGCCCGCATCGAACCGTTGGCCGGGATGGGGCGTTTCCGCCACAGGCCCCAGGCCAGCAATCCCATCACCAACAAAAAGATGATCGTGCTAAGGCCCAGCATGATCCACCACAGCCCGGCGATCTGTGCCGCGGCCGGTCCTTGCGGAGCGAGGGCGGAGGGCGCGGTCTCGGAGGTCTGGGCGCAACCAGCCATTAGGGTAGCGCTGGCTGCGCCCACTACTCGCAGGCACACATTCCAAACGATGGGTATATGGCGCATGAAGACGATGGCGCTAAGCTTTTAGCAAGTCTTCCTTCGTTACTGAAAGCGTAACCTCGTTGTCTTCCACCACGGCAATTTGCCCCGGAGCCGCAAACCGATCGGACGAGAACCAGCCCGCGGTGTTGATACGGATGAAGCCGCTGCGCAACAACCGGTCGCGCAAGGACGGGGGCAATTCGTCGTCGGTCATCCCTTTGGCGAAGTGATGGAGCAGCGTGTCGTCGGTCGGCAGCGCCGGATCGGGCGTGGTGGCCGGCCCCTGCCCACGTTGGTCTTCAAGTTCGCTGACCGCGCCCAGATAAACCGCCGCTACCTTGCCAACGTCATGACCATCACGGTCAAACACCGGCATCCCTTCGGAAATACGGCCTAGAATCGTTTCACCTGTTCGTGAGTCGAATAGCTGCTGGTCCATGAGTCTCTCTCCTGTTTGGAGGCGCCTGTCACCGGCGGATGGTCGCGGCGATGGCCACCAGATAGTCAATTGACGATAGGGCAAACGGGTTTGTGTGGCTATATATCCAGACATAGCTTGAGATACAGATTGCGACATGACTTTGTGTGGCGCACGAAATAGGCCACGCTGTAGTCCTGCGCCGATAGACTCCGACCGACTTAATGGTTATTTTGATGTAACGACTTTTCTTGGTTGGCGCTTCATCATGGCTCTCGATCTTCATCACCTCGACGCACGCACACGACGGCTCATGCTGGAAGAGATGGAACAAGACCTGGCGCGGCATCAATTGCACATCAGCCCGGTGCTGAGCAATCAGGGGATGCACGATTATGCGGGCTTGTTACGCGAGGCGATTCTGTTTGGCGATGATGAAACTCTAGCGGCCAGCCTGCGTGTTCGCCGGCGGATGGCGCGCACGCTCACCCGGCAGCGACCACGCGGCGGTTACAGTATCGCGCGTGTGCCGCACACGGCGGCGACTACTTTGGCGGAAGGGGAATTCAATCGTTACTACATCCGCGCCGTCTGCCGGCGCGCCCTGGAAGATCAGCTCACATTTGTCATCGTGTATCGCGCCAAATCCGTTCGCAACGCCCGGCCCGAGTCGCTGGCAGTCGTGGAAAGTTCAATGCCCGCGATTGAACTGTTGCATGACTTGCGCGCCCACCCTGGAGAGCGAACCGAATACGGCGTGCCGGGCGGCCCCAACTCCGGCCTCAGTGTGCGGCTGCCCTGAATCGCTTCCTTACTAAACTAAAGCAAACAAGTGTTTGTAGGAATGCCGTCGGCACTGGCTGACTGCAAATTCCAACACTGTCTGACGCCAGATTGGGATGGCGGCGGATGGTAAAGGTCTGCCCCATTCGCATAAAGTCAGCGCGTCGCGCAGATCAGTAAGGAGTCTTGACCCTAATCCTAATGGTGGAGGTGAGAGTGGGAAGTTAATCAAGTACGGTATAGCCGTGGTAAACCCCCAACAGTTGGTAATCTCAAAACACGAATTTAGAGGAGAAGAGGAACGATGAACATCAAGCGAATTCTTTTCAGTAGCGTCGTGATCGTCAGTCTGGTCTTGGCCGCTTGCGCCCCCGCTACCGATACGACTCTGACGCCGGGGCCGCTTGGCACCGATATCGGCACCGACGCGACTTTTCCCACCAAGCCGGTGCTTGGCACGGCCACCGGTGAGGGCGTCATGACGCCCGAGACGACTGCTGTCGCTACAGCGGCCGCGACCGCCATGCCGGCGGGCACCGAAACCCAGGCCGTCGAACAACCCCTTTTCATCCGCGCCAGCGACCTGGTGGGGTTGGATATTGAAGGCGCGTCCGGAGCCAAACTGGGTGAGGTGGATGAAGTGCTTGTCAATCAGGAAGGCGAAGTGCAATACCTCGTCTTTGATGCCTTTGTAACTACAGCAACGGGCCGACGCCTGTTGCCGCTTGAGTGGACGATGCTCAAGATCGATCAGGGCGACGACACCATCGTGTATACCGGCACCGAGGCTGATCTGGAAGCGACGACACCGCTGGTCGATACCGACTACGATGCGCCCGGCTTTGTGTGGGATAACCCCATCACCGGCACGCAGGTGACTGCTGAGGACAGTCTCATCCGCGTTGGCCGCTTCACCGACTTCGACTTGCGCAACAACGATGACGAAGACCTGGGCGAGGTGGATGACATGGTCATTGACCTGAAGTCCGGCATGGTGACTCATGCCATCGTCAACTTCGGCGGCTTCCTCGGCATTGGCGAGAAAAGCGTCGTCGTGCCGTGGCAGCAGTTCACGTTGGATCAGACGCAGGACAACCAGGATGTGATGCGCCTGAACGTTTCCAGGGAAACGCTGGAAGCCGCCCCGGCCATCGACAACATGGATACGCTCCTGCCGCGCTGGCCGGAGACGATCCTGCCAGGGTGGGATCAGGACGCAGTGGAGTTCTGGCGCACTGCCGGACTACAGTAAGCGCGTCGTCTCAACAATCACAAATAGTGGCGGACGCAACGTCCGCCACTATTTGTGTCCAATCGGACAGGGCCTCAATGCCGTTGCCGGGATTGACGATGGAAGGCTTTTGGTGCACTGGTGAAGGAGACGGGCTGACGTAAGTTTTGTCTGACACAATCAGGGGGCTGTGGCTGATACCACACTCAGGCCCAACCGCTATGATGGAAGTGCGTTTCTGAGTGCTCCCCCACACTCAGGAACTTTCCAGAGCATCGGGATGGACTCATAGGCGGCCCAATCAGTCTTGACGGCAACCTCCCCGCCCTTCATCCAAAGGCGCTGTCAAGTGACAATCCTCATTTCGAACCGCTGTCGACACAAATGGCGCGCTTCGAAACAAATCTGTGGCGCTGAAGTTTGTGATCCATCCCGATGTCTTTTGTTTGGATCGAATAAGCCTACCAGTTTGTTGACCGCACGCTCTTGGGTTGGGCTTAAATGAAAATACATATGCTGCAATGACCTTTCCATTTGCCGCCCCCCCTGAGATTCGACCGTGTCCCCCAGTACGCCGCGTTCACATCATCGCTAATCCGGCGGCCGGGCAGGCCCAACCGGTGCTGACTGACCTCAACACCACCTTCAAGCCAGCCGGCATCGATTGGGAAATCAAGCTGACGAACGAAGCCGGTGATGGCGCGCGGCTGGCGCGCGAGGCGATCGCCGCCGGTGTGGATGTGGTCGGTGTATATGGTGGTGACGGAACCGTGATGGAAGTGGCTCAAGGGCTGATGGGGACTAGTATACCGATGGCGATCCTGCCGGGCGGTAGCGCCAATGTGCTCTCGGCCGATCTGCAGATCCCCATCGACCTCAAACAGGCTGCCGCTTTGCTGGTAGATGGTTCGTCGGTTGTGCGCCAGATTGATGCTGGCCGTGTGGGCGACCGTGTTTTCCTGACCCGGGTTGGCACCGGGCTGGAAGCCGCAATGATCGAAAACACCGAGCGTGAGGCCAAAGACCGGCTGGGGTGGATGGCTTACGGGCTGACCCTCCTGCGCACCCTCACCGACCCGCCCACAGCCCATTACGCCCTTACATTGGATGGGCGTGAAATGACGTACGAAGGCTTGGTGTGTGTGGTTGCCAATTCCGGCCTGATCACGCCCAACACCAGCCTGGCCGAACAAATGGCTGTCCGGCTGGCTCCGAACATCAGCCTGAGCGACGGTTTGCTGGATGTGGTGGTCATTCGCGGCACCGACCTTGGCTCATTGCTATCCGCTGCGGCCAGCATGGTGGCCGGCAATGAAGACGCCGAGCCGTTGTTGCATTGGCAAGTGCGGGAAGTGACCCTACAGTCCGACCCGCCTCAATCGGTGCAATGCGATGGTGAAATAATCGGTCCCACACCGGTGACGGTGCGAATCATCCCGCAGGCGGTGGGCGTGGTGGTGCCGCGCACGTCGATAACAGAAAAGGAGGTGGCGCCCAAACTGACCGAGACTGAGATTAA
>JBQTJD010000730.1:0-10717 GCA_052387475.1 Anaerolineales bacterium
CAATTGTCCTCATCCCCGGCGACGGCATCGGCAAAGAAGTGGTGCCCGCTGCTGCGGAGGTGCTGGCTGCGCTGGGGCTGGGATTGAAGTTCGTCGAGGCGCTGGCGGGCTTCGAGCATTTTGAAAAGACCGGTAATGCCCTCCCCGACGCGACGGTGGCCGAGGTGGCTTCGGCAGGCGTGGCCCTGTTTGGAGCAACCGCCTCGCCCTCCACCACCGTAGCCAGATACCGCAGCCCCATCCTCACCCTGCGCAAAACTTTCGACCTCTATGCCAACCTCCGCCCGACATTCTCATTGCCCGGCTCATTCTCACGGCCCAATCTCAACTTGCTCATCGTGCGCGAAAACACCGAAGGGCTGTACGCCGGGCGCGAGCGACGCGAGGGCGATACGGCCATCGCCGAGCGGGTGATCACCAAACGCGCCTCGGAGCGCATCGCCCGTGTGGCTTTCGAGCACGCGCGCAAACGCACCTCACCCCCCGCCCCCCTCTCCAGAGCGCAAACGGCGCGCTCTGGAGAGGGGGAGCACAATGCCACGGTGACGATCATTCACAAAGCCAACGTGCTCAAAATCACTGACGGCCTGTTCCGGGAGACATGCCTGGGCATCGCGGCGCAGTATCTGGATGTGACGGTGAAAGAAATGCTGGTGGATACGGCGGCGATGCGGCTGGTGCGCGACCCTGAGAACTTCGACGTGATTGTGACGACCAACCTGTTCGGCGACATCCTCTCCGATGAGGCCAGCGCGCTGATGGGTGGGCTGGGCGTCGCGCCCTCGGCCAATATCGGCGAGACGGTGGCCGTGTTCGAGCCGGTGCACGGCTCCGCGCCCGACATCGCCGGGCAAAGGCTCGCCAATCCGATCGGCGCGATACTGAGTGCGGCGATGCTGCTCGACCACATCGGCCAGCCGGTTGCGGCGCTGCGCGTGCGCGACGCGGTGAACGCTACGCTTCGGTTGGAGGTGTTCCCGCGTGATTTAGGTGGGACAGCGACAACGCAGGAGATGACGCGCGCGGTGCTCAGTCATCTATAATCGCTGCGTGCGCGATCTTTCCCTCAGCCAAACAAAATCAATAATGGACGAAGCTGCCCTCCTCGAAGGCTTGCTCACTATCTACAGTCCCTCGTATCAAGAAGCCGAGGCCGTGAACTACCTCGTCACACACATGAGCGCGAACGGGCTTGACGCGCACGTGGATGAGATCGGCAATGCGGTCGGAGTCGTGGGCGCAACAGACGCGCCGCTTACGGTGATGCTGCTCGGCCACATTGACACCGTGCCCGGCTTCATTCCCGTGACGCGCGACGGCGACCGGTTGAACGGGCGCGGCGCGGTGGATGCGAAAGGTCCGCTGGCAGCGTTCACGGCGGCCGCCATCCGCGTGCGCGGTGAGTTGAAGACCACGCGCCTTATCGTCATCGGCGCGGTGGCGGAGGAGGGCGACAGTCGCGGCGCTCACTTCATCAAAGACAAATATCGGCCGGACTTCACCGTCATCGGCGAGCCGAGCGGCTGGGAAAAGATCACGTTAGGCTACAAGGGCAGCGCATGGTTCGAGTACGCGGTGCAGCGCACGTTGGCGCATACCTCAGCCAGGAACGAGAGCGCCTGCGAGGCGGCGGTGGCGTTTTGGAACCGTGTGACGGCCTGGGCGGCGGAGCGCAATGGCGACAATGCGAAGATGTTTGAGCAAGTCATTCCAACCTTGCGCGAGATGAGTTCGAACTCCGACGGCTTGGCAGAAAGCGCACGGCTCAAGTTCGGCGTGCGGCTGCCGCCGGGTTTCACGGTTCCCGATTTAGAGTCGGCGTTGCGTGGGTTAACGGCAAAGGCCGAGTTAACGCTCGCCGAAGGGGTAGCGGCTTATCGTGGGGAGAAGAACACAGTGCTTGTGCGCACGTTTCTCAGCGCAATTCGGCACACGGGCGGCAATCCATCCTTCTCGGTAAAGAGCGGCACGTCCGACATGAACGTCGTAGCGCCAGTGTGGGGCACGCCCATCCTGGCCTATGGCCCCGGCGACTCGGCATTGGATCATACGCCGGAGGAGCATATCTTGCTCTCTGAATTTCAACGAAGCGTTGCGGTATTAACCACGGTGCTTGGCGCGTTGGAACGTGGATAGTACATTGGTACTTCAACCAAAGTCCGTAGCCCGTATTTTCTTGACAAGCCTACAACGATGCGGCTAAGATGCGTAGTGCTCATCGAGACTTAATTCAGTAAGTTAGAGTACTGCGGTTCGACCCTGGGTTGACCGCGAATGCTGCCAAAGCCCGCCCTTTCCGGCCCAGGCAGCGGCGCCGCTGGACATGCCTAACTTTATTCCTGTGTTATCCCGACTCAAACACAGCTAGGCGTTCCACCAGCAACGCGCTCAGCACGTCAATTACAACTGTAAGTTCATCCGGCATTGTCGCTTCGATCTTTTGATTCGAAGTTGGCAATGACTCTGCGTTTCATTGATTGTCGCAGTGAGGCCACAACAGGTGCGCGTGCGGTCACGGAGTCGATCTGGTTCGCCAAGCATGGTGATATTTGCATTGGTGCTGGCTGTGCCTTTGCTCATCATGCTCATCTTGGCTGGGTTAATCGCGATGCGAATAGTGAGACCAACTTCGGATTTACCTGCGCTGATGACTCCTGAGACCTCACAAGCAATCGCCGCGGCCGACAGCACCTTTACGCCCAGCGCCAACCAGCCCCAGGCTCCCGCCATATCATCCCCAGCGCTTACCTCCAGTGCCGTTCAATTGCTTGCCGAAACGCCAACTCAGCCGACCGATTTAGCGCTACTCATTGCGCCCTCAGCCACCGGTGCGGAAACGACGTTGCCCGGCAACGCGCCTCAACCTTCGGCGACGCCCCAGGCCACCCACATCGCTAGCAATGCCACCTCTACGCTCGCTGCCTCCACTGCCGTCCCCACTGTCACTCAAACGCCTGGCCTGCCAACGCAGACCCTTGCCCCGACCGCCACGCCGTCTGACTGGGCGTTTGAAAGCGTCAAACTCGTGCCTCATCCGAGCCAGAACGGGTTGCTCCTAGTAGGCGAGATCGTCAACAACACTGGAGCCGCGCAACAGGTCCTAGAGATTAGCGGCAACTTTTACAACGAGCAGGGTCAACTGGTAGCCGGGCGATTGAATACGACGTACCAAATCCCCACAAATGCCGTGCCAGTGCCGATTGGGGGCCGCATGCCATTTGAAGTGCACGTGTTGGATATTGAACAGGCCGCATCGTATGTGCTCGAGGTGCGCGCGCAGGCCAGCCCGGAGACGGCGCGACAATTTGAAGGATTTATCAACTCCACAACGGTCACAGTTCGTGGGCGCTATTGTGTGAATAGCAATCTGGCACGTCCAGAGCCGGGTTTGACCGCTTACCTGGCCATTACGGTGTTGTTGTTGGATGCAGACGGCAAGGCCATTAGTCTGGGTGGCGTGTACGAACCCGATATTGACGATGTGATGAGCACACCCACGCACAACTTTCAGATTTGCGCGGACGCCTACAACCAGACGGTGGGCGGCTTTCAGTTGCGCGCGTGGGGACGCTGACACAGAAAGGAGGCGCCGACAAGCAACCCTTACCATTTCCCTGGCCGATTGTGTACGTAGAAGCTGTTTTCCTGGAATCCTTGGAGGGAGACCTAACAATGAAGACTTCTCGTTTTGCGCGCTCATTTAGAGCGCTCGTAGGCCTGATTACGGCTTTCTCTTTAGCTGCGCCTACCTTCGCCCAAGAGGGGGGTATGACGGCTGAGCCCGCGACCGTCGATTCTATCTATCACGCTTCGAAGACCGAATCCACGGAGACGATTGCCCGCATCCAATCGAGCGCCGCCAGCGCAGACGAATTGGTGAGCGTCATCGTTAAGCTCGATGCGGCCTCGCTGGCCTCGTACGAAGGCGGCGTAGCCGGCTTGCCGGCCACCAGCCCGGTAGTCACTGGCGAAGGCGCGTTGGACGTCAACTCAGCCAACAGCCAGTTGTATCTGGAATATTTGGCCGGGCAGACTGATTCGTTCACGTCGGCTGCCAAGAATGCAATCCCAAGCGCCGTGGTCACCCAGCAATTCGATCTGGTGCTGGGCGGCGTCGCGATGGTCGTGCCGGTTGGCCAGCTGGATGAACTGGCGGGCCTGCCCGGTGTACAGGCTGTCTATGAAGACAAACTGCTGCAGGTAGACACCGAACGCAGCCCCGCCTTCATCGGCGCGCCGACCACCTGGAGCCATCTGGGTGGTCAGGGAAGCGCGGGCGAAGGCGTGATCGTCGGCGTGCTCGACACTGGTATCTGGCCGGAGCACCCGTCTTACTCGGATCCGGACCCACTCGGTAAACCGTATGCGGCGCCCCCGGCGCCTCCCGTAGGCACACGCGCCTGCGAGTTCACCGGTGGCGCTAACCCCGGCCCGTCGTTCACGTGCAACAACAAGCTCATCGGCGCGGACCGCTTCATGGCGACCTATGACGTCGTGATCCCCCTGTTGCCCGGCGAGTTCACGACTGCCCGTGACGACGATGGGCATGGCACCCATACCTCCAGCACGGCAGCGGGCAACCGCGGCGTAGCCGCCAGCATCTTCGGCGTTCCGCGTGGGACTGTGTCCGGTATCGCCCCGCGCGCGCACGTGATGATGTACAAGGTCTGCGGCGACAGCGGCTGTTTCAGCAGCGACTCGTCCGCAGCCGTGCAAGAGGCTATCCGCGATGGCGTGGACGTAATCAACTTCTCCATCAGCGGCGGCAGCAATCCCTATAGCGACGCCGTGTCGCTGGCGTTCCTCGACGCTTACAACGCCGGCGTGTTCGTGGCCGCTTCGGCCGGCAACGCCGGCCCCGGCGCGGATACGACCGACCACCGCGAGCCATGGGTGGCGACCGTGGCCGCCAGCACCACCGACCGTCACTTCCTCAGCACGGTCACGCTCACCGCCAGCAACGGCGACGAGCTCGAGTTGATCGGCGCATCTATCACCGCTGGCATCAACACGCCGACGCCCGTGCGGCTACCGCCCGCCGGTCTGGAGCTATGCGGCGCAACGGACGGCCCCAGCCCCTTCGCGCCTGGCACCTTCAGCGGTGAGATCGTCGTTTGCCGGCGCGGCGGCTCGGCCCGTGTCACCAAGAGCCGCAATGTCCAGGTGGGTGGCGGTTCGGGGATGTTGCTCTATAACCCGGTTTTGCAGGGCCTCGCGACCGACAACCACTTCATTCCCAGCGTGCACCTGGAAAACGACAAGGGTGCAGCTCTGCTTGCCTTCCTGTCCTCGCACACGGGTGTCATGGCGACCTTCACCGACGGTACGGCTACCACCGTCCAGGGTGATGTGATGGCGGCCTTCAGCTCGCGCGGCGGGCCTGGCCAATCGCTGGGCATCAGCAAGCCTGACGTCACGGCCCCCGGTGTACAAATCCTGGCCGGTAATTCCCCAGCCCCAGCAACCGTCGTCGGTGGCCTGCCGGGCGAACTGTTCCAGGCGATCCAGGGCACATCGATGTCCAGCCCGCATGTGGCGGGCGCGGGCGCCTTGCTCGCGCACCTGTACCCAAGCTGGACGCCGGGCCAAATCAAATCCGCGCTGATGACAAGCGCCAAGGCCAGTGGTCTGGTTAAAGAAGACGGCGTCACACCGTTCACGCCCTTCGATGCCGGTTCCGGCCGTATTGACCTGCGCCGGGCGTGGGATCCAGGCATCACGTTCAGCGATACAGGCGCCAACTACGTCGCCTTGCGGAACGAACTGTGGCGAGCCAACTATCCCAGTTTGTACCTGCCGGTCATGCCCGGCCTCGTCACTGTGCAGCGCACGGCCAAGGAAGTCTCCGGGTATAACTCGTTCTACGTCTCCAGGATAGAATACCCGGCCGGCCAGGCCAGAGATTTCCGCGTAATCGTGCCGCGCGAGTTGTTTATCGAGGCCAACGGCAGCGCCACGTTCGACATCACCGTGGACGCGCGCGATGTGCCAATCGGCCAGGTGCGCCACGCCACCATCGTGTTGCGCGAAAAGTTTGTGGGTTGCATCGTGCGCCTGCCGGTCACCCTCGTGCGCCGGCAGCCGGTCGTGACGATGAGCAAGTCGTGCGCGTCCAGCACCCTCGCGCGAGGCGCGACGATGGATTGCGCCATCACCATGACCAACACCAGCTTCAATCCGGCGACGGTCAGCATGACGGACAACCTGCCGCGCCAGCTCGAGTTGGTACACGGCAGCGTGGTGGGCGGTGATAACCCCAACAGCATCTCGTTCAACGGCGCGTTAGCCCCGGCGCAGCCGCCGACGGTCGCCATCGCGGCCGGCGCCTCGCCATTTGGCTACGTGCCACTGGCGGGTTTCGGCATCGGGCCGATTGCCGGCGTAGGCGATGAGACCATCGTCAACCTCACCCTGCCGGCCAACGCCACGTTCCGCTACGGTGGTACGAACTACACCAATGTTGCCATTGACAGCAATGGTTACGCCGTGGTCGGCACTGCTACGGCAGCAGACAACGCCTTCATCAACCAGAATCTGCCTAGCCCTGTGCGACCGAACAATACGTTGGCAGCGTTCTGGACCGATCTCGACCCGAGCGTGGGCGGAGCGCTGCGCGCCGGCATCTTAACCGCTGGCGCTAATCGCTTCACCGTTCTGGAATGGTCCGCGGTGCCGAACTTCAGCAGCGCCGCGCAGGTCAACTCCTTCCAGATCTGGATTCCAGCGTTGACCAACACCGGCAGCGCCTCGCAGACCAACATCACGTATGCCTACAGCACCGTGACCGGCGGCGATGGCGGCTTCCTGACTGTCGGCGCTGAGAACCTGTTCGGGAACCGCGGCGGCAACCTGTACTTCAACGGCGCGGGCACTGCGCCCACGGCCGGGAGTGGCGCTATCGTTACTTCGGCGGCAGGCGCCCCCGGTGAAACGCGCACGGTCTCCTTCACTGTCCTGGGCGTGCGTGTGGGCAAGTGGGTGAACTATGCCGAGATGACGGGTGATCTGTGGTTTGGCACGAACATCGCCCGCTTCGAGGGTGAAGTCGTCCCGTAACCGCCGAGGCTGAATCATCAGCGGCAACGCCGGTGAACACGGTCTCCAATACAAAACGGTGGGCGCACTCGGCGCCCACCGTTTTGTTGCTTCCAGCTGGCATGGTGGCCGACAATTACCGGCTGACGTTGCCACCGAGCGGCGGCTGACTGTTCTCGCACAGGAAGGGGCCGCGGCCCTCACCGCCATGGTAGTGATAAGTCACCTTTCCGTGCACCAATCGGATCAGGTATCCTTCCACAACGACCTGAGGATACGCGATATCGGGTTGTGGGCAACCGAGGCTGCCATCCGGCCAGACGACACCGGCAAAATCGACAAAGCCAATGTTGTCCGGGCTGAGACCTAAATGTGCAGCCAGGTCGGCGCGAGCGACTTCGACCAGCTCGCGGGCACCCGGGTCAACCGGCAAGGGTGAGGTAGCGACTGGGGTCACTTGAATCTCCTGTGAGCTTACGGTGGCGATTGGCTCGGCTGTCAACCCGATCGGGGTGGAAATGACAGGCTCGGTTTGGGCCGGCACTGAGGAGGGAACCTCCAGCGGCTGACAAGCAACCGCGCTTAGCGCGAGCACAAAAGTGTAAAGTAGACTTAATCGCATGACGCTTCCTTTCGAAATTAGGGTTGAAGTCTCATCATAGGGACGTTATGACGTTTGATCGGTTCCAGACGGTCGCACGCGATGAGGATAATAACATGAGGCCTGTTCGTCAAAACGTAATGCCACGCTCATTCAACTCATTCAAACTCGGCTTAATCCTGCTCTGTGTTTTGTCGGGCGTGCTCGCGGCGTCGGCGCAGACCGGCTTGCCAGCCACTCTCACCGGCGGGCCAAACGGCGACGCCCATTGGAACATCGTCCCCGATGGCGGCACGAGTGATGGCTCCCCTTTCCCAAATGCGGAATGTGCCAACGTCGTCAACCCAGGCATCATGGTGGATGACACCTTATTCCGAGATGCCTACGATCAAGCGGGCATCTGGATCAACGGGCGCGTGTTCACCTCTACCGTTGCATCCGTCACCACCACGAACATGACCGCCGGGCCGATGTTCACCACTAATGGCATATCGGTAACTCTGAACTACTCCGCACTGATCAGCAGCCCGACGCTCCGCACTCTGATCAGCGCGGAAAATCCAACTGCCGCCTCCCGCCCCATCACCATCACCTTTGCCGTCAACTTCGGCTCGGATTTGGACACGCGCTATCTCGCGACCAGCAGCGGCGACATGGTCTTCGCCGGCAATGACCGCTGGGCGGTGAGCGCGGACGGCACGACGACGGTGACCGACGTGGTGAATTCCACCGCCGTGTTCGGGTTGGGGAATCCCTCGGTCATCCCATCCTTCGCCGACGATCAGGTTTTTGCCTGTCCGGGAGGCGGCAACGCTCAAGAGGGCATCCTGGCTGAGTTTCAATTCTCGGTGCCCGCCAACAGCACACGGCGATTGATGATCTTTCAGCAAATCAACGGCACGCCCGCCGAGGCGCTGAACGTGGTGGGGATGTTCGATGCGCCGATGCGGGTCACCAATCCGCTAGCCGCTGGTCTGCTACCGCAGCAATTGGCCGAAATCCAAAACTGGCGTGATTTCTACCCCGTATACTTGCCCTTGATCCGCAAATAGACGATGGAGCCGAACACTCGCAGGATAGGTCGCGATCGTCACTCGGTGTCACCGCTGGCGATGGGCATCGCCGCCGCACTGGCCACGCCTGCGTGCTCGGTGCTGTTGCTACTCGGCTTTTTCTGGTGGCGATCCGCGCGCGCACCGTTGGAGTCCGCTCAGCTCGTGCCTACCGTCGCGGCGACTTCACCAACGCCCGCCACAATGACGGCTGCCCCGGCAGTCGCACTGGTCGTGCCAACGCCTGGGAGTCCGGCAGCCATCACGAGCGCGGTGACAGCACTACCATCCGCCACCGATAGGCCGGCTGTGGCAATTGCATCTGTGACGCCCACAATTGCCCCGATCACCCCTACCTCAACCGCTCAGCCTACCACTCAGTTGACCAGCACTCCAACGCTCACCAGCATAACCTCATCACCCAGCCCTTCACTGGAAAGCACCAGCGCCACGCCGGTCGCTGCTTCATCGCCAACACCCACTGTCACAGCTACGGCCTCAGCCACCGCCGCCGGAGTGTGGAGCTTTAGCGGGTTGCAGAGCTACTACTCAGCTGAAGACGAGGCCTATCGAGTTTTTGGGGAGGTGGTCAACAATACCGGGCAGACACAGGACATTGAGACAATCACCGGTCAATTTTTCGACGCGCAAGGACAGGTCATCGCCGGCGATGCCGACATTGCAGCCGCGTTTCCGGTCAGCCTCATCCCGGCCGCGCGAAGCGCGCCGTTTGATCTGTATGTTGACAACGCTCAAAGCGCCGATCGGTTCGAACTCAATGTCGTCGCAATGCCCTCTACGGCAATTCTACGTTCCGATTTCGTCATCGCCGGCCTGAGCGCGGCGATGGAGAACACAAACTACTGTATCCGAGGCACGCTCCAAAACCCCGGCCCGCGCCCGCAGAGCACGGTCACGCTGGTGGCCGTAATTTATGACGCACAAAATCGCGTAATCAATTACGGGTATAGTTTGCGGTCGACTTCGGCTGTGCCAGAAAATAGCAGCACGGAAGTCAAAGTTTGTGTCCCAGAGCCAAATGCTAATGTCGTGAGCCAAATCGTGACGGCCTGGGGTCGTTGACGCTGGAACCAGCGTACTAGGATTGTACACATCAGCTTTTCTTGACATCGCTTTCTGGGAAGGCTAATATTCTATGAGATTCGTCAGCTCCGCCACGCACGAACTCAAGACGAATCGAACCCGCACCACTCAGCACGACCTATATACTCTCGCGCAGCGTGATCATTCCCGATCTCTGACGCTCTACCGGACACATATGGGGCTAGATGCACTCTGGATCCAATGGTTCTCGTTCCGCGCCGAAACGTCGGCCTGCACACGCCCTGTGGATTGGCATGTTAGTGGCCTTGGCGGTGCCGGCAAGTGTGGGAGTCATGATTTTAGCAATGGCATTGCGTGAGATGACAAGCACAGCAGTTCCCGCAACCGACCGGCGCAGCGCGTTTGTGTCTGCGCCAGTATCGATGGCGGGCTTGCCAACCGAGCCTCCCGCACTGTCGCCTTCCCCAATCTCCACTAACGCCGCGGCGATTGCACTGGCTCAACCCTCAGGGTTGCCATCGATTACGACACTTCCCTCGCAACGCCCAACTGCGACGCCGACCATCGCTGCGGTAAGGACGAGCTTCACGACTACATCGACCGTGGTCATCGAAACAGCCACGCCCATTCTTTTCACAGTGTCGGCCACGCCCTCAGTGACGGCTATAGTCACATCCCCGCCGGTCAGCACAGCCAGTCCGACTGCAATGATCAGTGGCATATGGAAATTCGTCGGGGTGCGCGGCGCTTTTTACGCCGCCCAAAGCAAGTATCGCGTGGTCGGCGAAGTCGAAAACACAAGCGCGTTAACTCAGCAATTGACCGCCATCAGCGGTCAATTCTTTGACAACACAGGTCGCCTAATTGCCGACGATGCGCAAATCATAGACTTTTGGCCACAGGCTGTTGTGCCGGCAGGCGGGCGCGCGCCATTCGAGTTACTGGTCAGTGGCATAACCGAGGC
>JBQTJD010000731.1:0-9980 GCA_052387475.1 Anaerolineales bacterium
ATGGTGTCTGGCTGGCACGTGGCGCGTACTCCCCGCATTCTCAAATCACCCTGCGCGTGTGGACGTTCAATCCTGACGAGATGATTGACGCCTCGTTCTTTCGCCATCGTCTCGAACGCGCCATCACCGCTCGTTCCACATTCCCATCGCTTCATTCCACGGCCATCCGCCTCATCAACGCCGAATCCGACGGACTGCCCGGTCTCATCGCTGACGGATACGCCGATTTCGTTGTGTGTCAATTTCTCTCGGCGGGTGCGGAAAAGTGGAAGGCCGAGATCGTGGCGGCGTTGCGCGAGCTTGTGCCGTGCATGCCTTGTCGGGGGATTTACGAACGCTCGGATGTGGACGTGCGCGGCAAAGAGGGGCTGCCGCCGGTGACGGGCGTGTTGGCCGGTGAGCGGCCGCCCGCGCAGGTGGAGATCGAGGAGCACGGTTGCCGCTTCCTCGTGGATGTGTTACACGGGCACAAGACCGGCTTCTATCTCGATCAGCGCGACAACCGCGCCGCGTTGTTGCCCTACGTAGCGGGCCGCGAAGTGTTGAACTGCTTCGCCTATACGGGTGGCTTTGGCGTCGCCGCGCTGAAGGGTGAGGCGGTGCACGTCACCAACATCGACTCTTCTGCGCCCGCCCTTGAAATCGCGCGGCGTAACTTCGAACTCAACGCGGCTGACGCTTCGCAGTTCACACTTCACGTCGGCGATGTCTTCACCGTGCTGCGCCAGTATCGCGACTCGCGCCGGCAGTTTGATGTGATCGTGCTCGACCCGCCGAAGTTCGCGGAAACGAAGGCGCAGGTGGAGCGGGCCGCGCGCGGCTACAAAGACATCAACTTGTTGGCGTTCAAGTTGCTGCGGCCTGGAGGTGTGCTGTTCACGTTTTCGTGTTCGGGTGGATTGGAGCCGGCGCTGTTTCAGAAGATCGTGGCTGATGCCGCGCTCGACGCCGGGCGCGAGGCGCAAATCATTAAACGTTTATCGCAATCCGCCGATCATCCCGTGGCGCTGAATTTTCCCGAGGGCGAGTATCTCAAAGGGCTGGCCTGCCGTGTCTGTGCGTAGCCGGCAATATGGAAGTGAAACCCTACTGCCTGCGCTGACAACCGTGTTTGTCATGCGCGTGCGTTACACCCATTTCAACTTGTCTGGATTGGCGAGCACGCGGATCTCCCGGATGTACTCGCCGCCAATTTCAATCGCAATGATCAACACCGCCTTGTGATCAGCGCGGAGGATCACCGCCGGTTGGCCGTTGACCTCAGCAATTTCAACCTGAAAGTCGGTCGGCAGAAAACGCACCGAAGCGGAGACGAATTGGGCTACAGCCGTGCGGCCATGCAATGGTTGCGTGGCGGCGCCGCGCACTTTGCCACCTCCGTCCGCCCACATCGTGACGTCATCCGATAGCAGCGCCACCAATCCATTGATTTCGCCGGAGCTGACTGCCTGCATAAACTGCGTAAGAAGCTGCCGGTGCTGATTGGGGTCCAGCTTGAAGCGGGGGCGATGCTCGGTGATGTGTTTCCTCGCCCGGCTGAACAATTGCCGACAGGCTGCCTCATCTTTGCTTAGGATCTCAGCGAGTTCGGCGTACTCGTAGTCGAACACCTCGCGCAATAGAAACACCGCCCGTTCAATCGGTGTCAGTTGTTCCAGCAAGACGAGGAAAGCCAACGAAATCGACTCATGCAGCTCCGTTTGATCGGCGGGAGAAGGTGACAGTGCGTGGAGCGTGGTATCCGTCTCCGCACTGGTCAACATTGGCTCCGGCAACCATGACCCGATGTAGACCTCACGCTTGGCCTGAGCCGACTCTAATTGGTTGAGGCACAGCCGGGTGACCACGGTGCTGAGGAACGCCTTGGGTGAGCGGATCGTTTCCGGCGGCACAGTATGCGAGCGCAAATATGCATTCTGAACGATGTCCTCTGCTTCTGCCGCGCTGCCAAGCATTCGATAAGCAATCGCGAACATCAGCGACCGGTACGTTTCAAAACGCTCAGTCGGATTTGGATGATCAGTGAGATTCGGCATAAGGCCAATGCCTGTATCGCGTTGATGGGCCGGCACTTGCTTCGAAACGACGTCTGTCAGTTGACCGCCAGCTTCTGCATCCAGCGATCAATGATGGCGCTCATGAATTCGGGTTGGGCCTCGTGCGGAAAATGGCCTTCGCCTTTCACAAAATGCAGTTCGGCGTTTTCTACCATCCGTTGAATGCGCTCCGGGATGCCCAGTTCCTGAATCGGGTCTTTCTCGCCATAAATCATGAGCATCGGTTTGCAATTCAACTGGTTTTCGAACGCAGCCTTTAGTTCATGCATAAGCCGTTGCTCCGCTCGAATGCTATGCAAGACCTGGCAAATGGCGCGGCGGCGCTTTGGCGACGCATGCAAAGCATAATACTGTTGCTTTTCTTCTGCTGAAAGTTTTTTAGTGCGGATGCCAAAGTTTACGGTGCCCTTCAGCAAGAAGTTGGTCCTGGCATTGAGACTTTGGAAGACACCGCTTCCCACAAGGCCCAGCATGGTGTGGATCCGGGGATACTCCGAGGTAGGGAAGATTTGTGTGTCCGTCAGGATGAGCGCCCGAAACAACTCGGGTTGCCACATCGCCACCACCAAACCCGACGGGCTATCGTGCCCCAACAAGGTGGTGTCTTTCAGGCCCAATTGCTCGATGAACTTTTGTAATACCGTAGCCTGTGATGAAATGGAGAAGGTGTAGGCGTCGGCTTCTTGTGACAGACCAAATCCCGGGTAGTCCATTGCGATGCAACGGTAATGGTCTCGCAAGGTTTTGACCAACCCACGATACATAAAGGTTGAGCCAATGGCGGCATGGCTGAAGAGCAGGATGCGCCCGGCGCCTTCATCGATGTAATGGATTTTATTGTCCTCGATCGTCGTCCATTTGCTTTGAAACGGGAACAGTTGATGATTGTAGGTCAAGGCCTTCATCTTGTATCTCCGTGAGGCTGAAGTTCACAAGATAAGACCGGCAAGCGTTACTATTTGTGACATGCCTTAGGGGTTGGCCTGCCGCGTCTGCGCGTAGCCAGTAAGGTGCGTGACGGAATGGCGAGGTCAATTTCAAAGGGGATTGAGGCTATGCGAATCGCCTTTCATGAAGTTAGGTGACAGTCACCTTGCGAGGTCAGGGTCCGCATACTTCGCCGCCATCTTCTCAACCGTGGTCATGTTCCGCACGGTGGCCGGCGCTGCCAGCGCCCGTTCGAGCGTTGCGCCGGAATATTTCCCGTCATCCAACTGCCGCCGCCGCAGCCAATACACCTCACGCCCATTGAGGTGAAACGTGTGCGCGGGGTTGTTGAGCGCCTTCAGCGCAGCCCGGGCCGCAGCGTTCGGAGCGGCGCGAGCAAAGGCAACATACACGACTTCGTCGGCTTTGAGTTTGCCGAACGGGTGATGCTGAGCAATGGCCGCCAACTCCGTGGGCGACCGGAGAAAAGTCGCCACCGCATACCCGAGCGCGGTCTCCAACTCCTTCTCAATCTTGTGCTCCAATGTCGCCGCATTGCGCGCCGGTGACTCGAAGATGACGTTGCCGCTGGCGATGAAGGTCTCGACGTTGGCGAAACCAAGCGCTTCGAATAAGCGCCGCAACGTCTCCATTTTGACCACATGGCCGCCGACGTTGATGGCGCGGAGGAAGGCAAGGTAGCGGGTCACGCGAATAGCCTGGCTGCCACGAATTGCTTACCCCGTGACATCCTGCCAATTACCTGCGTCATCATGACCGTCTCCCGTTCACTTCAACTCATCCAACCACTGCTGCACTTCGGCCTTGTTGGCCTCGGGCGCGAGGGCCAGGGCTTGCTGACCGTACTCGCGCGCTTTTATCATGTCACCGGTCTGACGGTATAGCTCACCCAGCGCACGGAACACCTGCCATTGCCCCGGCCCGGCGTTTAGTTCGGCCACTTTCAGGTAAGCGTCAATGGCTGGTTGATATTGCTGCGTGGTGACATAGACATTGGCCAGGCCGAGCCGCAGGCCCAGCGCGCTGGTGCTGCGATACGCCTCTCCAGCTTCAAGGCCTTGCTGATAGGCCATGATGGACTTGTTGAAAATGTCGGCCTGCTCGACGGCGTCCGTCGTGCGCCGCGCCTCCCATGCATACAAGTCGCCGAGATACAGATAGGTTTGATCAAATGTGCTGTCGAGCGCCAGAGAATGATCAAGCTTCTCTTGCGCTTTGGCGCCATCCTCCAAAAGCTGAAAGGCCAGTAACCCCCACTCATTCCACAGACCCACATTGTTAGGGCTGAGCCGCAGGGCTTCAACGTAGTGCCCGTCGGCTTTCTGGGCGCGCGTGGTGCGTTGAGCGGCGTCGGTGCTGAGGATCGCCCACTGCCGGTTGAGGCGGGCAAGGTTGGCGCTGTGGTCGGTGTTCAATGGATTGATGCCGCGCGCCTTCTGCAATTGCGCCTCGGCGGTCTCGAAAAGCCGGTCGCGCTCCTCCGGCTGCACGGTGTTGCTGGCGTTGAGGTATGCCCGGCCCAGGAAGAGATAGTAAAAGTCCTGGCTTGGCGCGAGTTGCAACGTGCGGTTGAACAACTCAATCGCCACCGGCGAGTTGCCGCCGTCATCATACTGCACGCCGGTCTTGTAAATGATGTCGGCCTGGATCACCTGCAGATTGAGCGTCGTCGCCGCCACGAGCGCCACGATGGGCAAACCGACATAGCCCAGCCACGCTGGGCCGGAGGTGTTCATCCGCGAACGCAATGGTGCGGGCGTTTCGAGTTGCAGCACCGCTGCCCACACCAGCAGCGCCATCAGCATCAGCGCGTAATACACCGTCAGCACCGAGGCCACGCGCACCACATCCTCAATCGAACTGGGCGCGATAGCGAACTGCGTAGCCGCGCCAGCGTGGATGAGCCAGGCTAGCAACGTGCCGAGCGCCAACACACCGAGGCTGCCGAACAGACCCGTTATCCAATTGGGCCGCGCCACCGGGGCCTCTTCCATATACACCAGCGCTGCGCCCATCACCCACGTCAAAAACATCAGCATCAAAATGCCGACCGAAATCTGCGCGCCCTCCGCTTTAGGCAGCACCGTCAGCGAATTCCAAATGATCGTCAGCGCGTCGGTGTTGCGGGCGGCGAGGAAATCGTAACCGAGCGTGATGAAGACCGGCCACAATAGCGCGGCGGTCAGGGCGATAGGCGAAAATAGATTGTTGGGCGCGCGGTTGAACGTGGTCGTCGTGCTGCGCCGTTTTCCTGCCCGCGACGCGGGCGAAACTGTCGTCCGCTTGGACGAAACGCGTAGCGTTTCGCCGGATGAGGCTGAGGCTTCGGCCATGGCGGTCTCTGCCGCCCGCTTAACCGCAGCGCCTTGCGCTTCGCCCATCTGCGGCCATATCCACCCCAACACCAGCATGGCCGCGAGGAAAATCCAGAAGTGCGTGCGTGTGCTGACGATGGCGATGCCAAAGTGGATCTCGGTGAAGTGCGCAACAATGGCGGCAATCAGGCTGATCATGATCACCGCGCGCCACGACTCCAACCTGACGGATGACTCTTCCGACGATGGCAAGAGCGCATACAACGTGAGGAAGGCGATGAGGCCGAGCACCATACCGAGCGGCAGGCTGACGCCAAAGAATTGCGGGCCTTGCCATGCCACGAAAATCACCGTGCTCAACGCGCCGCCGCCGATCACCAATCCTAAAAACACATTGCGCCGCGCTGCCGAATCAATCAACCCCAACCACTTGAGGCTGAAATAGAAAATCGCGACGAACAAACTCAACTGCGCCAGCAGGCCCAGCACGCCGGTGAAGGCCAGCGCGTCGAAGGTCTCATTGTGGCTGCGGTCGGGAGAAGCGTTGCGCGCTTCGAGTTGCCCAAGTTCCGGCGGATAAAAGCGGTTGTACGCCACCAGCATCGCCTCCGGTCCGTAGCCGACGAGCGGGCGAATAATGTTCCACGGGTCGAGCGAGCCGTCGGGATTCTGAATCGGTTCGTGAGGCGTCATCATCTGCACCACGCCCGTCCAGATCAACACACGCACCCGCCCGGTGCCGGTGTTGCCCTGAATCTCATCCAGCACCTTCGCCAAACGGTTGACGCCGCGCACCTCAGCCAGGCCGGTCAGCGGACCGTTGGGGATGTTGAGGACGATGATGAACGCACCCGCGATGACGCCGAGCGCGACCGTCGTCAGCACCAGCCAGCGCACGCGGTAGTGCAGAGCCAGCAAGACGAAGAAGAAAAACGCGCCGGCCAGCAATCCCAGTTGCGGGCCACGGCTTTGCGTGAACCAAATCGCCACCAGGTTGACGGCCAGGATGAAGATGTACAGCGCCGCGCGGAAGGTGTGCGCGGTGAGCCGATCTTCGCTCAGCATGACGGCGCGAAACGAGGTGACGACCCGGCCCAGCACCGCCATCGCGCTTATGATGAGATAAGCGCCGATAAAGATGGCGTTGCCCATGTGGCCGGTCACGCGCTCCACCGTATCGCCGCCCCAGGGCAGGGGGTCTTGTGCGTAGCGCTGCAAAATCCCGTAAATACTGATGGGTAGACTGGTGATGACGACGACGGTGACGATGCGCTCGATCTGCGCGCGGCGGCGCAGGTTGGCAGCGACGACGGCGAAGAGCACCAGATAAGAGAAAGTGGAGAACGCACCCTGCATGCGCTGATACGAACCGTACAGGCTGATGTTCGGGGCAACGGAAAGCATCGTGGCAATCACGTACATGATCGCCAGCGCCGTCACCGGCGCGAGCAGCGGCACGCGCAGCCACGAGCGCACGTTCAGCGCCGGCGCATGTTCGAAGCGCGGCCCGCCATCGGCGATGAGTTTGACGAGCCAGGCGGCCAGCGCCAGCAGCGCCAGCGAGCGCACCAGCGCGATTTTATCCGGCTCGAAGACGCGCGAGGAGTAGATGTTGAAGAATAGCGGCGCAACGATGAGGGCCATCAGCCAGCAGGCCTCCATCAGCGCATCGCAGAAGCGGCTTATTCGATTATGGGGCATGAGCGTATGTTACCGGGGCAAGGGGCGGGGGGCAAGGGTAGTGCATGGTCAACAGTCAACAGTGAACGGTAAACAGTGAACGACCCAAACGGTTCAGTGTTCACCGGCTACTATTTACTTCTTCATAGACGGCCTCTACCCGCTCAACCATTCGTTCCACCGTGAACTCACGTCGGGCGCGTTCACGACCGGCAGCGCCCAGCCGCGCGCGCAGAGCCGGGTCACGCTGAAGTTGGGTGAGGGCATCGGCCAATGCAGCGGGTGAATGCGGCGGAACGACGAAGCCGGTGACGTCATGCTGCACGACGTATGAGGTGCCCGAACCGACCTTAGTGGTGAGGCACGGCAGACCGGAGAGCATGGCCTCGACCAACACCGTGCCAAATGATTCGGCGCGGTTGAGGGATGGGAGCACTAACACATCCCCTGAACGGTACAACCCCGGCAACGAGTCATCCGGCACACGGCCCGCAAAGGTCACCCGATCAGCCAACCCGAAGTCGCGTGCCATCACTTCCAGCGGCTTCTGCAGTTGCCCCTCGCCTGCGATGATGAGGCGCGCCTCCACCGTCAACAGCTTGAACGCGCGCAGCAAATCATCCACGCCCTTGTAGTGCCGCAGCACACCGACAAATAGCATCGTGAATGGACGTGTGGTTGTTTGCGTGGCCGGCGTGAACCGATTCTCATCCACACCCAGCGGCGCCAGCGCCAGCCGATCTTGCACGGCGCGCAAGTGTGGCGATGTGCGCGCGAAACCCGGACTGGTGACCAGCACGCGCGCCGCCTCGCGCAGAAAGCGCTGGAAGAGCGGGCCGTACGCCAGCATGATCAACCGTTGGGCCGGGCGCGACACATCGGCTTGATGACTGACAACGTAGGGCCGCGGCCCGCCGAGCAGGCAAGCCAACTCGGCCACCGGGTAGGGCGATTGCACATGCGTGATGTCTGGGCGCAGGTCACGCAGGATCAACGGCAGCGCCACGCTTAGCGGCGTGGAGGCGATCGTTGCCAGCCGCGCGGCCTTAATCACCTGCACGCCGTTGAGCGTTTCGCGGCGGGTGTGCCGTGTCGGGCTGGTGACGAGCACTGTCACCGTGTGGCCGCGTCGAACCTGCGCCTCCGCCAACGCGCGCACGTGGTTCTCGATACCGCCGAGCACGGGGAAGTAGTCTTTGTAAAGATGAAGGATGTGCATTCAGTGAACGGTCAGCGACAAATAGTGAACAGTGAACAGTGAGCAGTGCACTGTTCACTGCTCACTGTTTACTGCTTACTGCTACCCGCTCGTATACCCGCACCGTTTCAATCGCCGCGCGTTCCCAGGTGAAGAAGCGCGCTCGCAGCAGGCCCCGCTCGCGCAACGCCGTGCGCAGGCTGATGTTCTCTAAAACCTCAGTGAGCGTTTGGGCGATTGAACTCGATTGGGCGGGATCGAAATACAGTGCCGCGTTCTGGGCCACTTCACGCAGCACCGGAATATCAGCGCAGACGACGGCGGCCCCACACCCCATGGCCTCCAACACCGGGAAGCCGAAGCCCTCGCGCTGCGACGGTTGCACGTACACGAGCGCGCCGCCGTACAGCGCGGGCAGCGCCTCGTCGGGCACGCGCCCGAGCAAGCGCACCCGGTCGCCCAGCTCGTTCGCGGCCCAACGGTGTTGTGGATAGCGCGCATCCTCCGGACCGGCAATGACGAGTGGCGGCGCGCTGGCCGGCAACCGCGTATACGCTTCAATCAGCGCGGGCAGATTCTTATGCGGTTTATTGCTGCCAACGTACAACAAATAATCGTTCGGCAACGCGTATCGTTCGCGCACGGCAATTACATCTTCGGCGGATTGTGGCTTGAAGTTCGCGGGTAAGCCGGGCGCTACCACAGCGATTTGAGTTGGTGGCAGGTGAAAGCGCCGGCCGAATTCCTCGCGGCTGGCCTCGGTCAGGGTGAGGATGCGTGCGGCGGTGCGAAAGGTCAGCCAGTGCGCGGCGTGATAGAGCAGCCGTTGCGCGGCGCTGTAGCCCTGCGGCGCGAGCAAGGGAATCAGATCATAAGCGGTGACGACGCTCGGTATATCGAGCCAGTATGGTCGCAGATAAAGCGGTGAGTGATAGAGCGCGGCGCGCAGGGGCCGCAAGCGCGCGGGCACCACCCACTGTTGCGCCAGGCTGCGCGGCGTGTGCGGCACCGACACGCGTTTAGCCGACACATCCCAGAAATCAAACTCCGGCGTCGCCTGCAAGGGATTGAGGATGACGGTTAGCGGTGTGATGCGAGCCAGCGCGCGCGCCAGGTCAAACGTGTAGCGCCCGATGCCGGGATAGTGCGCGTTCGCGGTGCGACAGTCGAGGACGTACATGCGGTGGCCGATTTTAGATGGCAGATTGCAGATTTGGCTGACGATGCCCCAGACTTTGATAGACGGCCAACGTCTTCTGCGCGGCCGCTTGCCAGGTGAACGACTGAGCACGCCGCAACCCGCGCGCCCGCAGATCATCCCGCAGTGCAGGGTTGACCAGCACGCCACTCAATGCCTCCACCCAGGCGCGCACATCCTTTGGCGCGAGCAGCAAACCTGCCTCTCCGACAACATCGGGCAGGCTCGATGCGTTGGAGGCGATGACCGGCACGCCGCAGGCCATGGCTTCGAGCGGCGGCAGGCCAAAGCCCTCGAACACCGATGGATAGGCAAACACTTCGGCGCAGTTGATGAGCGCGGGCAGATCGGCTTCGGGCACGTAACCGGTGAGTGTCACATGCGGCTCGAGGCTCAGCGCCCGCAGCCGCGCGAAAAAATCATCATACAACCAGCCTTTGCCGCCCGCGATCACCAGCCCCACATCAGGCAATGAGCGCCGCAGCACGGCATACGCTTCGAGCAGGGTATTGAGATTCTTGCGTGGCTCGATGGTTCCGACGTACAGGATAAAGCGCGCCGGGAGTTTGTACTGCCGGCGAACG
>JBQTJD010000732.1:0-4092 GCA_052387475.1 Anaerolineales bacterium
GGCTGCCAGATGAATGTTGCCGACTCGCAGCGCGTGGCGAGTGCGCTGGAAAATCTTGGCTACCAGTCCGAACCCATCATCGAACAAGCCGATGTCATCGTGCTGAATACGAGCGTGGTGCGGCAAAGCGCGGAGGACAAAGCCTCTGGGCGTTTGACTTCGCTGTGGCCGCTCAAGCGCCAAGGGCCGGAGCTGGTCATCAATGTGATGGGCTGCATGGTCGGGGTGCGCGGGGCGGAAAAATTACAGAGCGCGCTGCCCATGGTGGACGTGTTCTCGCCGCCGTCCGAGCCGGGGCCGCTGCTCAAGTTTTTGCTCGAACGTGAGGGCCGCGACCTGGCTGAAGCCGAGACGTTGCAGCGTTTCGCGTTTCAGGATTCGGCCACTACAGTGCTCAACCCGCTGGCGGACGGGTTTCAACTTCCGCTGGCCGAGCGTGGTCGCCTCGTCAGCGCGCATGTGCCGGTTGTGTACGGCTGCTCGCACGCCTGCACCTTCTGCATCATCCCGTTTCGGCGCGGCGTCGAACGCTCGCGCCTGGTCGGGGAGATCGCGGCGGAAATCCGGTCGCTGGCTGAACAGGGCGTGAAGGAAGTGACGCTGTTGGGTCAGATCGTGGATCGCTACGGACAGGATATAGACGACGGGCCATCACTCGCCAGTTTGCTGCGCGTCATTCATGAAATTGACGGGATCGAGCGCGTCCGCTTTTTAACTTCGCACCCCAATTGGATGACGGATGAGTTGCTGCACACGGTGGCCGAGTTGCCCAAAGTGTGCGAGCACATCGAAGTGCCAGTGCAAGCGGGCGATGATGGGATTTTGCAGAATATGAAACGTGGCTACACCAACGCCGACTATCGCCGCCTCGTCGAGCGCATCCGCGCCATCATCCCTAATACCTCGATTGCGACCGACATCATCGTCGGCTTTCCGGGCGAAACTGCCGAGCAGTTTCAGCAGACGTATGACTTGCTGGCCGATCTCAAACTCGATGTTGTCCATCTCGCGCGCTACTCCACCCGGCCCGGCACGGTGGCCGCGCGCCGCATGACCGACGACGTGCCCGAAGAAGAGAAGATGCGGCGCTTCCGCGCGCTGGAGGAGTTGCAGGCGCAGGTGCAGGCGGAGATCAACGCGCGCTATTTGGGGCGGGCGGTCGAAGTATTGGTCGAAGACGCCCACAAGGGCAAATGGAAGGGGCGCACGCGTACCAACAAGCTGGTCTTCTTCGCCGATGAGGCCGCCGATTGGAAAGGCCGCACCGCGCAAGTGACGGTGACGCAAACCAGTGCGTGGAGTTTGCAGGGTGAACTCGCGCCGGTTTCGATCCCACTCTCGATCATCTAAAGACTGCTTGAGCCTAAGCCGCACCCACTTAAGCCGCTGAGAATTTAGTCCCTCTCAACTGAACCCTAACCTATTCAAGCTGTGTTTTGTGGCGTTTTGCACCACTCCGTGGTTGCGTGTCCGCTAAAATAGGCGCGTCATGCGGCGCGTGCTGATTGCAGATTCCAACCTGCCCTTTGCCACGATGGTGGCCGAAGAACTCCAACGGCTCGGCGACTATCGCGCGGTGGTGTCGGCCAACGGCCCGGAGACGCTGCAACTAAGCGCAGCCTTCCGCCCGGATGTCATCGTGATCGATGGTGAATTGCCGCAGTGCCAGGTGCCGCAGCTCATCACGCAACTGCGCCAGGTGTTGCCCGCGTTGCCCGTCATCCTCATCCCGGTGGGCACGACCATGCTGCCCGAGGGCATCCCGATTCAGGCTACACTCGCCAAACCATTCTTCCTGCCCGACCTCACCACATTGCTCAATCAATTGTTGGGGGCAGACCTATCCGCGCACTCAACCGAGATATTGAATCAGCGCGTGTTGTACCGACCCGCGACAAACCCCCCAACTGTCGAGCCGGCATCACGCAAACGCCTGACTAACATGTTGACCTCCGCGCCGCCGACGGTGATGCTTGACCTGCGCGATGATTTGCGGCGCGCGACCGAGAAGCGGGTGGAGATGATGAGCCGCGCCCTGCGTGATGAGCCGGTGTTTTTGACCCAGCACGGCAAGGTGATTGTGATGGCGCCGCGCCTGAGCGCGTCGGCGGCGCAAGTGTTGGCGAATGTGGCCGGGCGCGCCTGGTCATTGCCGGCAAAGGCCGAGTCTCGCTCGGCGGCGCCCGAAGCCGCGCCGGAAGTGCTGCGCTTCGAGGGCAACTCCGAGATCAACCGCTACATGCTGTACTCTATCGCCGTCACACGCACGGTGTACCTCTCCGTGGCGCTGCGCGTCCGCATCCCACTCCCCATTGTGCGTCGCATCGCTCGCGAGACCGCCGCCGAACTCAGCCAACTGATAACTGCTTAACGCAAAGGCGCAGAGAAGCCGAGACGCAAAGATTTACTTTCCTTGCGCCCTTGCAACTTCGCGCCTTTGCGTTAAGTTTTCATGGGCAGCCCGAACGCAGATATTGCTGGCACTCCTCGGGGGTGAGGGTGCGTTGCGTTTGCGTGCGGGCCAGGGCGATGAGTTCGAGGGCCGAGTCGGGCAGGGGGAGATTGGGTGCGACGGTCTGCAAGGTCCGCCGCAGCGCGTCGCCGGCCTCCGGCAGCATCGGTTGCGTGAGTTCAGCGGCGCGCAGGCCGAGCAGCAAACTCAATTGTGGATCAACCTCCAACGCGGCGCGCGCATGGGCGGCCAGCTCGCGCGCTTGCGCCTCGCGGAGTTGCGTCGCGTTTTGCGTGTTCAGCGCCTCGGCGGTGCTCACCATCTCGCTGGCATTGCTGAAATTGCGGCCCGCCTGCACACCCAGGAGGAGCGCCAGCACAGCGGCGATGACGGCGATGGTCGGCAGCAGGGCGAGCCAGATGGCGCGCCGTTGTGACTGCTGCACGTTGCGTGATTGGGCTTCGGCGCGCTGGCGCTCCGCGGCGGCCAGGCGTTGCATCGTTTCTACTTCGCGCTGGCGCTGTGTCTCACGCTCGGCGCTTTCACGCTCGCGCAACGTAATGCTGGCGCGGATAAAGTCGCGTTCCCCTGAACCCATCTCCGCTTCGCGCTCAGTCAACCAGCCTTCCGCGCCCACGAGCAACGCGCCGCGCAACAGCGCGCCCTCATCGCGCTGATTGACCTCCCACTGCTGCATCATGCCGCGCAGCCGTTCCTGCCAGGCGCGGAAGTTACGGTTGCTCCGCATCCACTCGCGCAGGCGACCCCAACTGCGGATGAGGGCCTCGTGCACGATTTCGGCGATCTCCTCGCCATCTGGTCCGCGATCGGTGACGACCAGCCGCGCATCCGCCAGTTGCTGTGTCAGCGGCCAGCCCTCGGCGATCTCGCTACGGGTGGCCGTGCGCCGGGTGTCTTCCGTGCCGTCGCCGGGTCGCACCATCTGCACGAAGATGCGGCGGGCCTGGGCCTGATGCTCGTCGTTCAACTTGCTATGCACATCCTCGGCGAAACGCGCCACCGAGCCTTCGACGCGCCCAATGTCCTCGTACGCCTCATGCGTCAACGTCCGCATCGTCTGCCGATCCCACAGCGCGGTCAGCGCAAATTCCAGCAACGGCAAATTGCCCGGCTCGTCGCCCACGTCGTCGAGGATACGCTCGACGAGGCCCGACTCAAAGATCACGCCGTGTTTGCGCGCCGGCTCCTTGACCGCGCGCGCCAGTTCCAACCGCGTCATCGGGCCGAGGATCAGCGTGGAATCTTGCAGCGCATCGGCCATCGGCCGGTGCGAGTACGCTAGCCCGAGGAAGTCGGCGCGGATGGTGAAGACGATGTGCAGCGCGGAATTGCGGCGCACGCCCTCGACGAGCACATCGAGGAAGGCGCGCCGCACGTCCACCTCCGCGCACAGCGTGAATGTTTCCTCGAATTGATCGATCACCAGCAGCACGCGATTGGCGTCGGGATGTTCATCCAATAACCGTTGCGCCTGCGCGCCGAGGTTGGTGGCGCCGATGCGCAGCGCGGCGGAAAGCTCGTGCAACTCGTTGAGACGATTGAGCCGTTCAACCGGGATGAGCGCCGCGGCCAGCGCCTCGAAGGGGCGCTTGCCGGGGCGCAGCGAAGCCGTGATCCAC
>JBQTJD010000733.1:0-6224 GCA_052387475.1 Anaerolineales bacterium
GCGAACGCGACACGCTGTTTCCGCCCGAACATTACGAACCGGTGAAGCATGCGCTGACCGTTCACAATTGGGTGCGGTTTGACGAGGGCGATCACGCCCTCAGCCTGTGTCGCCAGCCGATGATTCAATCCGTCGTGCGCTGGTTGAGTCACGGCCTCGGCTGGGTCTATATGGAGTAAGATTGTGGTCAGCATGCGATTCGATTCAGGAGTTACGCCGCTCAGGGCGACATTGTGTTTAGGTTGTTAGATCAACTGCGCAAGTCCTGCTATTTCTTTTCACTGGGAGTAATACAAAATGCCTTCACGAAACTCAGCTTTGTCAGTCGGGGTGTATGTGGATGTGGCCAACCTGGCGCGCAACGGCGGCTATGGCATGCGCTACGATGTGCTGCGCGAGTTCGCCTGTCGCGGCGAGGCCACCCCCATGCGGCTCAATTGCTACGTGGCCTACGACGCCGACCGCGCCGAGAACGACAGCCAATATCGCGCGGGCCAGGCGCGCTTCTTCGCCCTGCTGCGCGACTTCGGCTACAAAGTCATCCAGAAAAATATCAAGTGGTACACCGATGAAGCCGGCAACCGGTTTGGCAAGGCCAACGCCGATTTGGATTTGGCCGTGGACGCGCTGCTGCAATCGGAAAGCCTGGACCGCGTGCTGCTCGCCACCGGCGACGGCGACTTCGTGCAGGTGGTGCGCGCGCTGCAAAACCGCGGTCGCCGCGTCGAGGGCGTGGCCTTCGACAACGTCTCGAGCGATCTGCGCCGCGAGGCCGATCTGTTCGTCTCCGGCTACCTCATCCCCAATTTGCTGCCGGTGCAAGCGCCGAGCCAGCAAACGTGGGGCGACGTCGGCTCACGCGTGCGCGGCGTGTGTTACGCGCACACCGGCAAGGGTTACGGTTTTCTGCGCTTTATGAAATCGCTGGAGGGTGAGATTTGGAAAACCGATTCGCGCCAGGCCGACTCGCCGTACGAGAGCGTCTTCTGCCACGACTCGCAACTGCCGCCGTACGTCTCGGTGGATGATCTGCCCAGCCGCAACATGATCTTTGAATTTGAATTGCTCAAGCCGGAGGGCCGTGAGAATGCGTTGCAAGCGGTGAATGTGCAACTGATCAGCCCGCGCCGCCGCGAAACCGGTTACCTGCGGCGGGGCGTACATGAGACGAGTCCATTGAGCACATCGCCAACGCCGGTGCCTGGCAGCGGGATGCTGCCCAATGCGCCGGCGGCAGCCGACCCCGGACATTGACCGACTTCCGTTCCCGCATATCCAAACTCACGCTATGAGCAAACTGCTCACGCTTTCCGACGCCGTCGCCCGGCATGTGCGCGATGGTGACGTGGTGTACGCCGCCGGGTTCACGCACCTCATCCCGTTCGCCGCCGGGCACGAGATCATCCGCCAGCGCAAGCGCGATCTCACCCTGGCCCGCGCTACGCCCGACATTATTTACGAGCAGATGGTGGCCACCGGTTGCGCGCGCAAGTTGATCTTCAGTTACAGCGGCAACCCCGGCGTCGGCTCACTGCGGATTGTGCGGACTGAGATGGAAGCGGGCCGGCTGGAGTACGAGGAGTATTCGCACTTCGCCATGATCACGCGCCTCACGGCTGGCGCATCCAACTTGCCGTTTCTGCCCATGCGCTCGGTCGGCACCGACGATCTGGTCAACGCCAACCCGCACTATCGCAAAATCGCTGATCCGTATTCCGGCGAGTTGCTCAACGCCGTGCCCGCCCTAAATCCCGATGTCGCCATCCTGCACGCGCAACGCGCCGATGCGAACGGCAACGCCCACATCTGGGGCATCATCGGCGAGCAGAAAGAAGCAGCCTTCGCCTCGAAGCGCGTCATCCTGACTGCGGAGGAGATCGTGGACGAGAATGTCATCCGCTCCGACCCGAACCGCACACTCATCCCCGGCCTCGTCGTCAGCGCCGTGTGTCATGCGCCGTACTGCGCGCACCCCTCGTACACGCAGGGTTACTACGACCGCGACAATCCCTTCTATCTTGAGTGGGACAAGCTGACGCAATCGGTGGAGGCAACAAGGACCTGGCTCGAAGAGTGGGTCTTCGGCGTGAAAGACCGCGCTGAATATTGGGCCAAGCTCGGCGCGGAATCCCACGCACGATTGCAGGTGAAACCGCGTTGGAGCGAGCCGGTAAACTATGGGGATTTCTGATCTTAGATTGCAGATTTTAGATTTGGGTCATGGTCATGCCAGATAAATCTAAAATCTCAGATCGACCCTCTGCCATCGAGTTTGGCAGTTCCGGCCCGCTGCTCCACTTCGCGCATGCCAACGGCTACCCGCCGCGCGCGTACACACCGTTGCTCGAACTACTGGCGACGCGCTATCACGTCATTGCCCAGCCCGCTCAGCCGTTGTGGCCGAACAGCCAGCCGAATGGCTTACACGATTGGACGACGTTCGCCGATGATCTCATCGCCGAGTTGAGCACACGCGCCGATGGCCCCGTGATTGGCGTGGGGCATTCGCTTGGCGGAGTAACAACGCTAATGGCGGCACTACGCCAGCCTGAGTTGTTTCATGCAATTGTGTTGATTGACCCGGTGATCTTTATCCGCCCATTTCTTTGGCTGTGGCGGGTGGTCAAAGCGCTCGGCCTGGGCAAGCGACTGCACCCGCTCATCCCGGGCGCGCTCAAACGGCGGCGCGTGTTCGCCAGCGCCGAGGAGATGTTCACGCGCTATCGCCGGGCCGAGGTCTTCAGCCGCATGGATGACGCCGCGCTGCGGGTGTATGTGGACTCACTCGCCGCGCCACGCACCGATGGTCAAGTGGAACTGAACTACTCGCCCGAATGGGAAGTGGCGATTTATTATTTCGGCCCGCCGGATTTGTGGACTGAGATGCCGCGCCTGCGCGTGCCCATGCTGCTGATCTACGGCGCGCAGTCCGACACTTTCTCACCGCGCGCCCTCGCCGACATGCAACGCGCGCTGCCCAACGCCGACTATCACCGCATCGAAGACGCTGGGCATCTGGTGCCGCTTGAAAAACCGAACGAAGTCGGGCAAGTCATCCTCACCTTTCTCAACAAGGTGACCGGGTGACAGGATGAGGCGGACCTCACCTTGTCACCCTGTCACCCCATCACCTTGTCACGATGCCTTACACCCCTGCCGAATTGATGACGATCAACGCCGCGCGGCTCATCCGCGATGGCGATGTTGTTTTTGTCGGCGTGGGGCTGCCCAATCTCGCGTGCAACCTTGCACGCCACACCCATGCGCCGAACATCGTCATGATCTACGAGGCCGGGGTCATCGGCGCGCAACCGGCGCGGCTGCCGCTCTCCATCGGCGACCCGACGCTGGTCTCGGGAGCGACGGCGGTGTGTTCGATGTACGAAATCTTCGCCTTTTATCTTCAACGCGGGTTGATCGATGTGGGCTTCCTCGGCGGCGCGCAGATCGACCGCTTCGGCAACGTCAACGCCACCGTCATCGGCGAGTATGCCAGACCAAAGGTGCGGCTGCCCGGCTCGGGCGGCAGCGCGGAGATCGCGGCCTGGGCCAATCGTACGTACTTCCTCACACCGCATCAAAAGCGCCGCTTTCCGGAGCGATGCGATTTCGTGACGGGCGCCGGTCATCGACGGACGGGCATCGTCCGCGGCGGCGGCCCGCACGGCATCGTCACTGATATCGGATTGATGGAGCCGGACGCCTCGGGTGAACTCAGCCTCACCGCGCTGCACCCCGGGCGAACCGTGGCCGACGCGACAGCCAACACCGGCTGGGCGTTGAAGGTGGCCGAGCAGGTGCGCGAGACCGCCCCGCCTTCGGAAAATGAGCTGCAACTTCTTCGCGAAGAATTAGACCCGCAGGGTATTTACCTCAAAGGCACGGCTTGACCCAGGCGAGCATTGAACATCAACTACCCCGACAGCCGAACGTTGCGCCCGCAAGCCGCTCGAATCGAGGCCGAGTACGGTGGTGGCGCTCCGGGTAAAATGGGTGAGGTCGAATTGGCCCGTGAAGTGCAGGCGCAACAGTAGTTGCGGGTGGTGGGTAGGGAATGGGACAAGGCGAAGCAAGTCTGGCGAGTGCCGTATCGAGAAGTGGTGTCGCTGGGCCTTCAGAAGCGCATGGCGGATGGCATATAGATATAGATGCCATTTCTATCGAATTAAAAGTTAGCGTGCAAGTCATATTGCAGCGAAGGTAAGGGTAGAAGAAATGGGAACCAAGAGCAAATTGCCAACATCGAGCACACAAAAGCGCGAACACGAGCGTTTGCAGAATATGATTGAGTATCTGCTGAAAATGCCTGAAAGGTATGTTTATCTAAACTTCTTCATTGACACGAACCGAATCAATGCCAGACAATCCCAGCAGCACATGAACAAATTAGAAGAGTGGTACAGGAATGATGTCATTGCCATTGAAATGCCAGAAGAGGCCTTTGCGGAAGCGGCTACCGGGAAAAGCAAAGTTCAGCGAATAGTGAAATCAGGAGAATATGGTAAAGCCATAGTTACAGGCAGAATGAGAAAGAAACATAAGGACTACTATGAAAAGATAGAGAGCATATTGTTCCCCTTGGGTGCAAAGACGAAGACCCAGCAAAAGGATGTCGAAATTGTTGCCAATGCATGGTATTACAAAGCTATATTGATAACTAATGATGGGGACTCCAAAAGCCAACCAGATGGCATTTTAGGGAAAAGGGCAGAGCTCGCGAAGCTTGGATTTCAAGTGATGCGGGACTCAGAGGCCGTTGAGTTGGCAAGAGAGAGAATAAAAATGCGAGATGAGCATGCTAAGGACATTGCCAAAGAGACAGGGAAGGCATTGCCTGAGTGGGTAGGTGTAGATTGATACAGTGCAAACATTGGAAGGCGCTCTAAATCGATACCGGAGCTATGCCATATTTTGTAGCACGCTAATCCGCGCATGAGCCGACGCTTCGCCGCACGCTGCTCTGGCAAGTCACAGTCTCGACGCGGCTCGCGCCGCTGATGCGCCCCGGTTGGGTGGCCATCCATAAACTATCATGACAAACTTATTCGGTTCAGGTTGTGATACATGAAATGGAAGACAAGAGGGGAACGACTACTCAGATTGCAGCAAATCTTACTTGCTGAACCTTTCGGTCTAACATCAACAGAGATAAGTCATCTACTGGGAGTTCACCGCTCGACGGTAATGCGTGACATTACCCAATTGAGTCTAATCGCCCCAATTTGGGAAAGTGAAAATGGAAAGTTTGGGATTAATTCCGACCAGTATTTATCCAGTGCGGGGTTAGGCAATGTACAGGTTTTATCGATAAACGTAGCTGATTGGATAGCACAAGGCGAAAGCGAGGTCCTGGAATTCAAAGTTGCGGCCTGTTGGGATAGTCATCAAAAGGCAAAAAACTCTGCAATGATAGACAATGTGGTCAAAGCAGTAACAGGTTTTATGAACAGCAAAGTAGGCGGCGTTCTACTGATTGGCGTAACAGATGACGGAAAGATTGTCGGGCTTGCAGACGATTTTCAAGTTGCCAATAAGAGTAAACCTAATCGAGATGGCTACCAGCTCTATTTGCGAAATGTTTTGAATGACAATTTAGGCGGCGATAGCATTTCGTTCTATAGCATCGGCTTCCACAAGTTAAACAACGAAGATATCTGTCGCATAAGCGTCAAGCCCGCATCTAAACCCATTTACTTTCGTGGCGACATATATGTGCGAAATGGGAATGAGACTCGGCGATTAACAACGCAGGAGGCAGTGGAATATATAAAGCAAAGATGGGTGTAGTTCAATGCAAAACGCCACTCAACCCCGCGTTGCAGCCTGTTACTTTACAATCGAGTTGGAAGATGACAGAGTCGGGACAGCAGTGACGGGCCCAACGTCATGCTGGCCTGGCCTGTCGGTCAACCACCTGGGGACAAATGACCCTTCGACAGGCATTCTACGAATGCCGCTCAGGGCAGGCTCTGCTTGCAGCCGCACCGCGAGTGCTCACGTCGGACCGTCACCCCAGGCTGACCCGGTGTCACCGTCCAAAGCGGTCAGCCTCACGAAGGCGCTTGTACGAACTCTTCGAACAGCATCCCGATCACACGCTCTTCGCGTCCTTGCCAGGGGCCGGCGACTTTCTCGCGCCAGCGCTGCTGGCTAAGTTCGGCGATGATCGCGAACGCTTTCCAGCGCCAGCCAGTCTGCAATGTCTGGCTGGCACTTGTCCCGTC
>JBQTJD010000734.1:0-11812 GCA_052387475.1 Anaerolineales bacterium
GCGTTTGTGCGCGGACACGAAGTCGGTGATGTCCTGTGTCAGCGGCAGCGCGCGCAGGCGCAAGTATGAAGTCTTCAAGCCATGGCGTTCTTCTAGCCGCCAGCGCGCTTCCGCCACGGCCGGATCCGCGGAGCCGTAGGCAATGAAAGCTACTTCCGCACCGTCCACCTGATCCACCACCGGCTTGGGAACCAGTGTACGCGCGGTCTCAAACTTGCGCCCTAGCCGGGCCATGTTGTTTATCCAATCGTCAGGCCGTTCGGAATAACTAGCCACTTCGTTATGGCCGGTGCCGCGCGTGAAGTACGCGGCCAGCGGATGCGCAGTGCCGGGCAGCGTGCGGTACGGGATGCCGTCGCCGTCCACATCCTTGTAGCGGCGGAAGCCGCCCAGCTTGTCGAGATCCTCGGCGCTCAACACCTTGCCGCGATCCATCGGGCGGTCAGGATATTCAAACGGCGGGCTCATCCACTGGTTCATGCCGATGTCAAGATCGCTTAACACGAATACCGGTGTCTGTAACCGCTCGGCAAGGTCGAACGCCTTCCAGCCAAACTCGAAACACTCAGCCGGATTGGCCGGAAACAGGATGACGTGTTTGCTGTCGCCATGGCCGATGTAATACACGCCGAGCACATCGCCTTGCGACACGCGCGTGGGCAAGCCGGTGCTCGGGCCCATACGCTGAATGTCCCAGATCACTGCCGGGACTTCGGCATAGTAGCCGTAGCCCGCAAACTCGCTCATCAGCGAGATGCCGGGGCCGGAGGTGGAGGTCATCGCGCGCGCGCCCGCCCACCCCGCACCGAGCACCATGCCAAGCGCGGACAGCTCATCCTCAGCTTGAATTATGGAGTACGTGGGTTTGCCGGTCTCAGGATCAACGCGCAGCTTCGGCGCATAGGCGGTGAGCGCATCCGCCAGGCTGGTGGCGGGGGTGATGGGATACCACGCCGCGAACGTCACCCCGCCGTAGATCGCGCCAAGCGCGCCGGCGGTGTTGCCGTCGATCATGAGCAACCCGTCGGTCTTGTTCATCGGCTCGACCTTGAACGGGTCGGTCTTGGTGAGATTCTGCGCCGCCCACTCCGCCGAGGCGCGGATGACGTTCATGTTGCTCTCGACCGGCTTGGGCTTGTTCTTGAAGTGGAACATCAACGCCGACTGCAAATCATCGAGGCTGATGCCCAGCAAGTGCGCCAGCGCACCGACATAGACCATGTTGGCCGCGTAACCGCGTAACTTCGGGTCTTTCTCAAATTTCAGCGGGATAGATTTGGCCGGGATCGGATAGTGCGCGATGTCGGTGCGATCCATCGGCATCTTGATGTCGTCGGCGTGCATGAAGAAGCCGCCGGCCTCCACGCTTTGATAGTCTTCAATCGCCGTGGCTGGATTCATGGCGACGACGATCTCGGCCTTCGGGCGGCGGGCGGTGAACCCATCGGCGCTCAGGCGGATGGTGTACCACGTCGGCAAGCCTTGAATGTTCGACGGGAACAGATTTTTGCCGCTGACCGGGATGCCCATCTTAAACAGCGCGCGCAGCAGCGCGGTGTTCGCGGTCTGGCTGCCAGAGCCGTTCTTGGTCGCCACACTGATAGCAAATATATTCACGACCGGCGGGCGATTACCGGTTTGCGGAGTGGCCTGTACTTCACTCACTGCCATGATGTCTCTCCTGTGTGGATGCGACGCTATGCATCGCACGCTTACCCAATCGAAGCCATGCCGCCCTCAGGCGCGTCCACGGGCGTACCATCGGGAGATTGGCGCTGGCTCAACAAATCCGTGTGCTGCTTCAACAATTGATAACCCAGTTCGGAGTCGCCCGCTTCAATCGCCTGCACGATGCGGGCATGATAATTCCACACCTCCTGCAAATACGAGTAGTCCGAATACCGGCTCAACCCCACTGCCTCGTAAGCGTCCCAATACGCCTCCAGCAACCCGATGACGAAGGGGTTATCCAGCCGGCCGAAGATGGCAAGATGCAAATCGCGATGCTCGCCGTGCGGGATTTGGATCGGACGGCCGTTGAGCTTGGCATGCGCGCGCTGGATGAGGTCGCGCAAGTAGGCGTGGTCGTCGGGCGTGAGCCGGGACACCGCCTCATGCCAATAGGCCGCTTCCAGATGGGTGCGTAGCGCCCCGAACGCTTCGAAGTGCGCTTGTCCGCTGGCCAGCGCGTACATCAGGCTGGCACGCACGGCGGGCAGGAAGCTGTACTCGTTGAGCCGGATGCCGCGATGGGGCTTGACATCCACCAGGCCGAGCACACGCGCCCCTTCAAGCTGCTCACGCAACTTGCCGATGCTCACACCCATTTCCGCGCTGAGTTCTTCGGATGATTTCAGCCGGTCGCCGGGTTGGTGGTTGTGCTCCACAATGTAGCGGAGCAGATCAGAGTCGAGCTTATCAGCAAGCATATTGAGCCGATAAATTCAATTCATTGGATGCATCGGCCAGGAAAAACTATCATCCTTGTCCGGAATAGTCAAGCAAAATTAGCTACTCAACATACGCAGAATGAGCGGCGTTAGGTGACTGTCACTGGGCATCCGACACTTGGAGATATCAGGCGCTTTGTTGCCCAGTGACAGTCACCTGTACGTAAGGCGAATTAAGCGGAGGCCAAAATCCCCATGCGCTTGACGCAGGGGCGCGCAAAGACTTCATCGAAGTGCGGGGCTTTGCGCAACGAGCGGGTGAGGTCGGTGCCGGCGAAATGCAGTTGTTCGTGCAAGCCGGTGCGCCACTTCGGACAGTCGCTCACATCGTAAACGACACCATCGTATGCGATGTAGGCGCGCTGTCCACTCTCGCCGTTGTAACGTTGCAACTCACGCTCGCTAAACGTGCGCTCGGCCATTACGGCGTGGGATAAGCGGCGGGCGTGGAGGTCGGTAACGGCTGTTGCGGCGCTGGGTAACCGGAGCCGGTGGAGGGCGTTGCTGTGGTTTTGTTGTCACCGCCTCCGCAGGCCACCAATGAGAACGCGAGCAGAATTACACAGAGAGATTTTCGCAGGGTCATCCTCTACTCCTATTCCAACACCGTGAAGTACGCCGGCAGTTCGCTCAGTGCACGGCCTACGCGCGTGCCGGGCCAGGTGAGCAGCGTGCCATCCACGAGATGGATACGTCGGTGTTGCACCGCCAGGATTTCGGGCTGTGAGTCGAAGGCAGCGCGGTCGGCTTCGGTGAAGGGATATGGCTCACTGGGCAGCAGAATCACTTCAGGCACGCGGGCCGCCACCTCCGCCGGAGTCACACGCGGGTAGCGCGTATCGTGCTCGGGGCTGGGTTCGACGGGCGGCGCTTCTCCGAGATCGGCGGCCAGCGGGTAACGGCGCACGCGGTCGGCAAACACGTTCGCGCCGCCGCATGCACGCAATAAATCGTGGACATACGTCTCACGATTTAGCGTCATCCACCAGCGTGGCGAGTCAGTGCCTTTAGGCTCGCGCCAGATCGGTACGAAGACGCTGATCCCCGGGTTATCCTCCGCCGCCCGCGCCGCCCACTCGTACACCCGCTCCATCGCATCAATCGCCTGACTCATGTGCGGCACATCGAACAAGCGGATTAGATCCCACAAATGTTCAAAGGTCTGCGCCACCGTGCATGGGAACGTCACCCATACGTTGAAGCCCTCGGCCCGCAAGGCTTCGACATCTTCTTTGCGATTTTCTTCCTGATTGGCGATGATGAGGTCAGGTTGCAGGGCTTTGATGGCGCCGAGGTCTGGGTTCTTGGTGCCGCCGATTTTGGGCAGACCGCTGACCCTGGCGGCCGGGTGGACACAATACTCGGTGACGCCGACCACGCGCTCACCGCAGCCCAAATCAAACAGGCTTTCGGTCACCGAGGGGACAAGCGAGACGACGCGCCGAGGCGGCTCGCTGAGGCTGATTTCGGCGTGGATATCGGAGGCGCTCATGGGTGACGAGTGACAGGTGGCAAGTGACGGGCTGCGCGTCACCCGTCACCTGTCACTCGTCACTTTCGTTTGGCCTTGCCGCACGTACAGCCCCCACCCTCGTGCCGGTCACACGGGCTGTTGGCCTTCTTCTGTAACGCCTCGAGTTCATCCGACGGTTGAATGTCGGCCTTCATAAACTCGTAGGTGCGCCAGCCTTCGCCCTCTTGAATATCCACCCACACCGATTCTTTCAGCGGGTTGACATCCACCACTTTGCCTTTGCCCTTGGGGGTGAGGACGACTTTGTTGCGCTTGGGCAGCAACTTGCGCGCGGCCACATATTGCTCGTACTCGTACACGAGACAGCAACGCAATCGCCCGCACATCCCGGTGATCTCTTCGGGATTGAGCGAGATGCCCTGCTCCTTTGCCATCTTGATGCTAACCGGGCTGAACTCGGTGAGGAACATCGAGCAGCAGCGCGTTTCCAGCCCGCACGCGCCCAACCCGCCGACGATCTTGGCCACATCGCGCGGCCCGATCTGCCGCATCTGCACCACTTGCTGCGGGTGCAGCGCCTGCATGTCATCCTTCAGCGATTTGAGATCAACCTTGGCCGGCACTTGCCCGCCGCCACCGGCCGGGCTTTGCTCATCCGGCCCGCTGAAGAGGAAGGTGAGGCGCGAACCGTCGTAGCTGTACTCGGCTTTGACGATCTTGACCGCTTCAAGGCGCAACTCGTGCGAGCGGGCGCGACAGTTGATCATGGCCTCGGTTTCTTTCGATTTCCAGTGCTGCTCCATGATCAAATCACGTGCGGAAGCCAGGCCTTCGATGCGCTTGAACCCGCCATCCGGCGTGGACTGTTTTTCGCGCGGCACATGCTGCACCACTTCGCCCAACTGCCGGCCACGTGTTGTTTCAACAATCACGCGGTCGCCGGCGCGCACATCGGGATAATCCGACGCATCGAAGTGATAGAGTTTGCTGACGCGCATAAAGCGCACGCCGATGATGAGTTTGGAGCGAGAGGGAGAAACGGCTGGAGCCGTCGGTGCGAGATCAGTCATGTGAATACTTGTAACATGCGTTCTATTGATTTGTGAGGCAATGATAGACGAGGGAGGAGGTAAGTGCAACCGAACGCTCCGGTTTAGCGGCGGCGCGCCAGCGCCGTCCGCGGAATCGGTTGTTAGCTGCTCCGAAGCGAATTCAAAGAATCCACAGGTTAGTGCTCTTCGATCCCCTTGGGATAACGATCCGCCACAAGATTCAGTCTGACGTTATGCTCAAGGAGCGCTTTGAGGCCCGCGAGTACCAAAGAGAACCCTTGAGTCGAGTCGGTCACCTGCTTCACAAGTTCATCTCCGTCGCCAGTGAAGCCGGCCTCCGTGATACTGACGAACGTTGTGCCATCCTTTTGGGACGCAAACATCCATTCCACGGTGGTGAGACTACTGTATCCCGGCCACTCGATGACAATGCGCTGGTTCGGTTCGATGGCTTTCGCAGTCACTGGGATCGAGATGCCGTACATTTCCCAATCCCATTGAACCTCCTTGCCAGCCTCGAGCCTACCACTACTCTTGGTGAACCAGAACTTCGTCGTGATGTCGGGGTTGATGAAGGCCTCGAACACATCGGCGACAGGCTTGCGGATAAGCATTCCGGTTTTTGCTATCGGCACTTGCTTGAGCTGTAGATTATCCATACTGTTTCCTTTGAGCAGCCAACACTGATTACCCCGAATAATCACTGAAACTTCATAGTCAGTGACTTCAGTGCTGCTTCAGCATCTTCAGTGTTACTCAAATCTCAGTGATGGGGATGAAGTTCTGTCCGGCGGAGCCCTGCTCGGCGGCTTTTGTGGCAATGACTTCTGCGATGGATTTGAACGCGCCAGCGACTGCGGACTCGGGGTGGCTGACGACGACGGGTGTCCCGCCATCGCTACCCACGCGCACTTGCGGGTCCATCGGGATTTCGCCGAGGAACGGCACACCCGCTGCGCCCGCAAGTTGTTGTCCCCCGCCCTGCCCGAACACATCCATCTTCCCGCCATCGGGCAATATCAAAAAGCTCATATTCTCGATCACGCCGAGGATCGGCACTTCCATCTGGCGGAAGCCTTCGAGGCCGCGCCGCGCATCGGCCTGTGAGACGGCCTGCGGCAAGGTGACGATGACAGCCCCAGTGAGCGTAAACGCCTGCGAGACGGTGAGCTGTGCGTCGCCGGTGCCGGGCGGCATGTCAATGAGCAGATAGTCGAGTTCGCCCCAGGCCACATCGTTGAGAAACTGGCGGATGGCTTTATCGAGCATCGGCCCGCGCCAGATGATGGCTTGATCGGGCTTGACGATGAAGCCCATGCTGAACAGTTCAATACCGTGCACGCGCGCGGGCGGCAGCTTGCCTTTGACCGAGGCTGGCTTGTAATTTGTCGCACCCAACATCATCGGCGTGTTCGGCCCGTAGATGTCGGCGTCGAGCAAGCCGACCTTCGCGCCATTCTGCGCCAACACCACGGCTACATTCACGGCCACGGTTGATTTGCCCACACCGCCCTTGCCCGAGGCAACGGCGATGACATACTTGGCAGGCATTTGAAGTTGGGGTTGAGGCGTTCCGGGTCGAGCGAACATACTCAGGTTAAACCTCACAAATTTTCGTAAATATCATCCAATGTCACATGCGCTTGACGACAGATGCCGCGCAGTGCGCCAACAGCAACGTCGTCATGCAGTGGAACCACACAACCGATGGCGCCCGCGTCAGTCTCGCGCCGGAGCATGACATGACTACCCTTTTGGCGCAGGCGTACAAAACCAAGTTGCTCCAGCGCCGTAATCACCTCCACGCCAGAGACTCGCCTGCGTTTAGGCATACGCTGCTACATCGAAAGTTGTGACGAGAGGTCGCTCAACGCGCGGCAGTGGAAACTCTTCCAGATAAAGCTCGGTGGCTTCTCTTAGATTGGCCAACGCACTTTCCAGCGTCTTACCCTGACTTATCGTGCCAACTTCCGGGCATTCGGCCACAAACCACTTGCCTTCGCGATGGATAACGGCCGTCAATGTGTGCGTCATTCGTCGTCGGGTTTTTTTTGCCATATCAATTCCTCCCGCGCAGTTGCACTATACCACTTTGTCATGGAGAGTTTATTGCTGGCTCCGGAAACAAAACGTGGAGCGCACTGATACGCTCCACGCTCTCAAACTCGACTTATCCGCTTCTCTATTCGCTCTTCGGCGCTTCGTCTTTCTTTTCCTCCGCCGGCTTATCCGCCGGAGCCGCCTCGGCCTTCGGCGCGGGGGCGGGAGCGGGTTTGCCGGCGGGTGCTGGGGTAGGCTTGGCTGCCGCTGTGGGCGCTGGCTTCGCCGCCGGAGCAGCCGCAGGTTTGGCGGCTGCCGCAGCGGCCTTGGCCGCCTTCTTCGCCTCTTCCTCAGCACGGGCCTTCTCTTCGCGCTCGTAGTTCACCGGGCGGATGCTAGCGTAGTAGCTCAGCGGCTTGCCCAGCCGCTCCTTGTCGTGGATGTGCGCGGTGGTGCGGTCGTAGGACGCCATCTCAAAATCGTGATCCATCTTGAGGGCGTCGAACGGGCAGAACTCTGAGCAGAAGCCGCAGTTCATGCAGATGTCAATGTCAATGTAAAAATTCTTCGGGTCGGGGATGGGCCGATTGGTCTTCGGGTCGTTCGAGCGCTCGATCCAAATGCACTGCGGCGGGCAGACCTTGGCGCAGATGCCGCACGATGTGCAACGGTACTCCTTCTCCGCGCCCTTTTCCTCGTAGATGAGGAACGGCGTGAAGCGGAACTCTTCCGGCGTGATGAGTTTCTCCTCTGGATACTGCACGGTGAAGATGCCGGCCGCCTTCGGGCCTTGCCGCACTTTCAGCGCCTCCGTGTTGTAGTAGCGGTTGCCCAGCCAGCGGAGGTCGTCGAGGTAAGTTGCTCCGAAGTGCTTTAGCACGACCCACAGGCCGTTCAGGATGCCCATTCCATACATGGTTCTGTTTCCCTTATTTCCTTCATTTCCCGAAAAGTAGGGAAACGAAGGAAAGCGATCTACCGATCCACTTCACCCAACACAATGTCAATGCTGCCCAAAATCCCGACCACGTCCGCCACCTTGAGGCCCTTGCACATCATGCCGAAGGGCGTGAGGTTAATGAAGGATGGGGCGCGGATGTGATAGCGATACGGGTTGGCCTTGCCGTTGGAGATGACGTAGTAACCGAGTTCACCTTTCGGATTTTCCACCCGGCCATACGCCTCGCCGGCCGGCACGCGCGCTTGATATTGAGACTTGCCGCTCAGGATTTCACCGCTGGCGGGGATGTCGCGCAACGCCTGATTCAGAATCTTCAGACTCTCGCGGATTTCGATCACGCGCACCAGATAGCGGTCGTAGATGTCGCCGTTGTACGTCACCGCCACGTTGAAGTCGAAGCGGTCGTAGATGCCATACGGCTCGGCCTTGCGCACGTCGTAGGGCACGCCGCTCGCGCGCAACACCGGGCCGGCAGCGCTGTATGCCACCGCATCTTCCGGCGAAAGCACACCCACGCCAACGGAGCGCGACTTCACGATTTCGTTATTCGAGAGAAAGCCTTCCATCTCATCGATGGCGCGCGGCAGGCGCTCGTGCACCAGCTCCTTGATCTTCGCCATCTGATCGTCTTGAATATCGCGCACCACACCGCCGAAGCGCATGTAGTTGCACATCATCCGGCTGCCGGCTACCGCCTCGAACACGTCGAGGATCAGTTCGCGCTCTTTGATCAGATACAGCGCCGGGGTGAAGAACGCGCCCAGATCATTGAGCAAAAAGCCGATAGCCCACACGTGATTGCAGATACGGGTCAATTCATCCATGATGACACGGATGTATTCCGCGCGTTCCGGCACCTTAGCGCCCTGCAATTTCTCGACGGCCAGCACATAACCGTGGTTGTTGCACATCGAAGAGAGATAGTCGAGCCGGTCGGTGAAGGGGATGTTTTGGATGAAGGTGTTGCGCTCGCCGATCTTCTCGTGGTTGCGATGCAGGTAACCCATCACCGGCTCAAGTTTGACGATGGTCTCGCCATCGAGTGTGACGACAATGCGGAAGACGCCGTGCGTGCTGGGGTGCTGCGGGCCGAGGTTGACGGTGACCAAATCAGACCGCAAGCCCTCACTCGTTTCACCCTGCCCGCCCACGAACCCCTCGAGCACATCACGCTCGGATTGCTCGCTATAGCCCTCTAATGTGAAGCCTTCCGGATAGGTGACGTAGTGGCCGTAGTCATTATTTTCTTCGGAGCGATAGACGTTACCCCCGGGCCAGCGCGTATCGAAAGGCTTACCTTCCTCCTCGTAATACGCTTCTTTCCAATCCTTGCGCATCGGGTGGCCGTGGAAGCCCTCCCACATGAGGATGCGCTTGAGGTTGTAGTGGCCAGTGAACTTGATGCCGTACAAATCCCACGCCTCACGCTCCTGCAAATCGGCGCCCGGGAAGATGGGCGTGAGCGAGGGCAGCACGGCGTTATCGCGCGGGGTCTGCGCCTTGATCACGATGGCCGGCCCGCCCGCTTCGACGTTGTAGAGGTGGTACACCATCTCCATCTGGCCCTGCTCGAGGTAATCCACCGCCGTGGCCGAGGAGAGGTATTTGTAGTTGTGCCGGTCGCGCAACGTAGTGGCGACCTCGACCAGCTTCTCCGGCTTGACCATGTAGCCGCTGTAGCCCTTGCGACCATCGGCGGTCACATCAGCGGGGAATTCCTGATCGAGCTTGACTTCCGTAATCGAAGGTGCTTCAGCGAGAGCCATGAATGAGTCCTCATTCAGACCCTAAAGGTTTTGGAACCCTTAGGGTCTCTCTTATTCCGTCTTCTCCGCAGCCGGCGCGGCCTCAGCCACTTGCGCCGCTTCCATTTTCTTCACCGCCGCCTCGGCCGCCATCTTCCGCAGTTGCGGCGCGTGGCGTGGATCAATAATGTCCGGCCCGAGGATCGGCACCGGGATCGGCTCGGACGCGCCGGGGCGATACCACGGCACGGTGGAAATGGACTGGCCGTCAATCTTCTTTTGCAACGTGATGAGGCCGTGGAGCAGGGCCTGCGGGGTGGGCGGGCAGCCGGGGATGTACACATCCACCGGGATGTATTTGTCGATGCCAGAGACGACGTTGTAGCCCTCTTTGAATGGACCGCCGCCGCTTGCGCACGCGCCCATCGCCAACACATACTTCGGCTCGGGCATCTGGTTGTACAGGCGCACGATCTGCGGCACCATCTTCTTCGTCACCGTGCCGGAGACGATCATCATATCCGCCTGCCGCGCGGAGGGCCGCATCACTTCCATCCCGAAGCGGCTGAGGTCGTAACGGCTGGCCGCCGTGCAGATCATCTCAATCGCGCAGCACGCCAGGCCGAACATCATCGGCCACAGCGAGTTGCGCCGGCCCCAGTTGTAAATCTTATCCAACGCCGTAATGGTCACCACCGGCTGAAGTTCCGCCGGGACGGGGATGGCAGGGTTCGATACTTCTTGCGCCACTGAACTCATAGGGGATTCCTCTCTTCAAGCCACTCTTGAAAAATCGCGTCGAGCAAATCGTCATTTGCAAGTTGTGGGTCGTCGCAGAATTCCGGGAGAGCGATGACCCAATTATAAAGCATGCGTAATGTCACCGCGTCTAAATCGACGTCGGGATACCGCGCCATAAGCCGTAGGGCGATGGCGTAAGACGAGTCCCAGTAAAGTTCTTCGTCCATTGGCTCGCTTTGGGGGAAATTGTATCTCTACCCACGGCCGTCGCGGGCGGGCTTATACATCACCGGATTGAGCGGATTTGGCGGCGGATTGAACGGATTCGTGATGACGCTCATTCAATTCGCGTATAGCCCTAACCCAACTCTGACGCGATGCCCGGCGGATTGCCGATGTAGTTTTGGTATCGCATGGGGAACTCCGACTCGGTGCGGGATTATACGGGAAAACCGAATATGGGAACAAACAGTGTGCATAATTCACTGATGGGACTATAGCCGGGAACGTCTACAAAGCCGCGGATTTGAAGCAGACACGCTCTAACCAAGAAGTGCAACTTAACTAGCAATTAATGTTTGACATTTACCAAACTCAAACTATAATCTTGAACTATCCCACTTAGGGGTCCTATGAGGGACATCTTCAACAAACTTGGGGACTTCACACAGCGACTACAGGGCATCCTATGGCTCGTAGGGTTTATTTGGGGGAGTGTTGTCGTCATAAGTACACTTTTGTTGAATTGGTTTACAACTGAACAGCGAATTTGGGTGCTGAGTTTTTTAGCGATCTTTTTGTCAGGCAGCACCCTAGTCTTATACTTATATAATCGCGGTTTGTATATACAAAGAAAAGAGTTGCAAGAAGCAAATGCTTCTTCTCAAAATATTATTGAGAGACTACTGTATATCGAGCAGTCATGGGCCCAACTTCAAAAAACGTGGATTGCTATTGATGTTCAGATTGTGCGTCTGAAAAAGCGCAATGACCTAGTGAGAGCCGAGAAATTTAGTCGAGCACTTCAAGTCTTAGTCTTTCGCATGGGTGATCATATACTGCCAGAGTTGGCACGGGAGACTAAACGTTTGGCGTATCTCAGTTACGACTTTTCTAACGACCACTTCAGTGTTGAATGCGAAATAGGTTTGACGGATGAGGCCTTAAGCGCTGTCAAAATAGGACTGACCAAAGATCATGGTCTAGCTGGACAAGCTTTGAAGACACATCAAGTGGTGTATGTGGAAGATATAGCCTCTCCTGAGGCAAGCCAGAAGGGATATGTGCCTCTTGGTATTCCAGAATACCAACGCTGCATTGCTTGCAAGTCCGTTTGGGTCGACGATAAG
>JBQTJD010000735.1:0-2153 GCA_052387475.1 Anaerolineales bacterium
ATTGGGGTCGCAACTTTGTGGTCTGCGGGATGTGGGATATCGTGTGCGGCAACTGGCACAATCAAGTGGTGATTGGACAACCGACCACACGCGAGTGGATCGCGACCTACGGCTGGTGGGGCAGCGACTCCGCGTTGCTCAACCGTTTCCTCACCTTCACCTTTGATAGCTTCTGGGGCGTCTTTGGCTGGATGGGGGTGTTTATGCCGTCCCTTGTCTATCTTGAGTTGCAACTGTTCTGCGTGGCCGTCCTCATCGGATTTGTTGGTGCGGCGCGCGAATGGCGAATGCTCAACGCGGGCCAGCGCGATGGGGCCATGCTCCTCACGTTCTCGGCGCTGGTGACTGTGGCGTTGTATCTAATCTACAACGCGAACTTCGTGCAGCATCAAGGCCGTTATCTCTTCCCGGCCCTCGTGCCCATCGGCGCGGCGGTCGCAGTGGGGTTGGAGCAGTGGCGGCGGTGGGCGCGCGTGGTAGGGATTCCGGATTCCGTCGCGCGTGTCGTGTCGTTCACGCCGCTGGTGGGACTCGCGGCGCTGGCAGTATTCGCACTGTACCGTTTCATCCTCCCGGCTTTGGGATAAGGCGCGCACTCATCCAACGTTAGGCTTTTCGTAACGAATCGTCGCTATAATCCGCGCTGAGTTGGAGACACAGCATGGATGTTCATCCCATTGAGACCCCCGCCCGGCGCATGCCCTCGCGGCTGATACTGACGGCCATCGTCATCGGCGCGGCGCTGCTCGTCATCGCATTGGTCATCGTGGCCGGCGGGCAAACTGTTTCGGCGGCGGGCAGCGCCAGCCTGTTGACGTTGATGCCGGCCGCGTTTCTGGCCGGGATGCTGAGTTTTCTTTCGCCGTGTACGCTCCCCATCCTGCCTGCGTACTTCGCCTTCAGCGTGCGGGCCAAACAGCAAAACGTGGTGGTGATGACAGTGGCCTTCTTCCTCGGTCTGGCTACTACCTTGACCGTACTCGGGGCCAGCGCCACCGCCCTTGGCTCACTGCTGCTCGACAACCTGCGCGAACTGACCGTCATCGGCGGCCTCGTCATCATCGCCTTCGGAGTCATGAGCGTGCTGGGCAAAGGCTTCGCCGGCCCGCAATTGCAAGACCGACCGGATGTGACCATTGCCGGTTCGTATGTGTACGGCGCAACGTTCGCCCTGGGGTGGACGGCGTGTGTCGGCCCGATCCTCGGCGCAATTTTGACTCTTCTTGCCACTCAAGGCCTCGCTGTGTTGCAGGGCGGATTGCTGGCCTTCATCTTCGCGCTCGGCCTCGGCATGCCGCTCATCCTTGTCGCCAGCTTCTTCAGCCGGCTTGGGCACGGCACGCCGGTGTGGCAACTCGTCAAGGGCCGCGGCTTCACCGTGCAATTCGGCCCGTGGACGTTCGATCTGCACACCACCAGCATCATCAGCGGTCTGTTGCTCATCCTCGTCGGCTATCTGCTCGCCAGCGGGCAGATGACGCTCATCACTCGGCTGGCGGCTGGCAGCGATGCTTCGACCTGGGTGATTGAAATGGAAGAAATGTTGCGCGGCTGGTTCGGGCTGCGCTAGCCGCGGGCTACGTTAGTCGCCCTTTCACAACCGCATCGAACTCGTCACACGCATCCCTCCGGAAAAGCTCAACGCCTAGCGCGAAGGCTGAGCGGCATGCGCTATAATGCTGCCGCGTGGTGCGCGTGGAATTGCCGGAGGCGGGGGGCGAGGCAGACGGCCTGCCGTAAACGTGGCTCAAAACACCAGACAGCGAGACACACCGTTCGGTAAAGTGCAAGCAACACCCACAATGAGAAATTGCTATGACAACCCAAAACGTTACCGATCGATCAGCGCTACGTCGAAAAATCCCGGTGTCTTATCTCGTGTGGTTTGGACTGGTCGCCTACCTCATATTGGTCAAGATCGTCCTCGAGACTTTCCTGCCCAATGCCTTTGCCGACCCGGCGCAGGCCGGGCCGTTTGCCTGGCCTGCCATCGCCATCTTCGGCGCATTGGGTTTGGCCGGCGTGTGGCTCACGCGCCGCACCGGCTTCCCGGAGGCGTGGGACGCGCGTATTGGGCCGATGCGGCAGGTGGCATTGCCCGTGCTCGCCGGCGTCGTGCTCGGCGTGTTGATGGTGGTGACAGACCAAGTCAC
>JBQTJD010000736.1:0-2419 GCA_052387475.1 Anaerolineales bacterium
CGCGGAGAGCGGTCGCAAGATCAGCCAATACAACACGCCAAAGCTCACCGCCCACACGGCGCCGACCAGCGCCAGCCGGCGCGCCTTCGACCCGTCTCGCCGCCAAAGCGTCACGAGTAGTATCACGCTGCCTACCCCGGCCAGCATAAAGATCGCCGGGTGCGAAAACCAGATGACCGCTGCTCCGGCGGCTGCCCAAAAGGTCAAAGCAGCCGCCGTAGGGCGCTCCATCCGCAACATCTCCATGCCCAAAAACAAAACGATCACCGCCACAAGCACATCGGTCGAATACTGTTTGACCTCTGCCGCGTAATAAATCAGCGTGTCCGATAAGGCGAAGAGGCCTACGGCGACGGCTGCTCCGACCGGGCTTAACATGCGGCGCGCGACGACGGCGAACAACGCCAACGCAGCGATGCCGGCGACGAAGGGCGCCACGCGCAACGCGTATTCACCATCCCCCCACCCAATCGTGACCAGCTTTTGCAGCCAGAGGAAACCGATGGGCGCAGCCTGATTCAAATCGAGGGGTTGTGTCAATTGCACGAACGAACGCTGGAGGATATTGAGGGTCAACAGAGATTCGTCCAACCACAACGACCGATCAAACGCGTACTGGGCGACACGGAAGACCACCCCACTGGAGACCGCCGCCCACAGCGCTAAGGCCGGCGCGCCCACGCGACCGCGCAGTTGTGGAAAGTGTTGTGACAACGTAACCATCGTCCACCCGCCATCCACTAAGCTGCAGCAGCCAGCGCGCCAAGCTCGCGGGCAAAGTGAGCATTCTGTTCCGCCCACAACCGATCGCACAGACGGCCCGGCGGCAATTCCACGTCATCGAACTTCAGCACCTGATTTTTGGGGATATTGCGCTTGAGCCGGCAGCCCTCGGCCACACCGATGGGCAACAGGTTTTCCGCGCGGGTCACGGTCGAATTCTCGGCCAAGCCGTAGGTCATGTAACAACCCATCCCATCCAATACCTGCCCCGCCCGCAGTTCGATCTTCGCCGCCGCGACGACATCTACACACGGCGCGCCGAGCGGCGCGATGGTGGCGTCGCCAAACAGCACCGCCCGGGCCACCGTGTTGGGCACTTCAAAGTGGCACAGATGATAGGGCGTGTAAAAACAATACAGCGGGCCAGTCCCTAACTTGTACAAATTGAGATAATGCTTTTGTTGTGGATGATCATGTGTGCCGAGCACGAAAACTCCTGGCCCGGGGGCAGCGCCCACCACGTAATCCACGAGGCCCGGCCCATTCAGCAGTTCATCCACAGGATACCAATTTGTCGCTTCTTGGATTGATGCGCCGCTTGGCGCCGTCGGGCCGAACATCCCTCGCCTGGCCACCCGCATCCCGGTTGCGTTCGCGACGATGCCCTGCTCAAATGAAATCTTGGTGCCATCCGCAAACGACGTCACCATGGAGGGGCGTTGCCCCCAGGTGCGGGCGAAGTTCTCCTGCGTCGTCGGGTTGCGGTACGGGTCGTGCAGACCTTTGATGTTGCCACACAGCACCGGCCTGACCCCGATGCCCTTCACGAAACGATAGAGGTTCATCTGCACGCCGGGCTGATCGCCATCGGCGTTGGTGAGTACCACGCCGGCGCGGTCAGCGTACGTTTTCAAGATCGGGCCGACGGTGCCATCCAATTCGGCGTTCATCAGGATGACGTGCTTCCCGTGCGTGATCGCGTCCATCACGACGTGCGCGCCAAACTCCACTGCGCCGGTTACCTCGATGACAGCGTCCACATTCGCGGCGCGGCAAACGAGCGCGGCGTCTTCGGCCACAGCGTACTGCCCGCCGGCGATGGCGGTTTCGAGTTGCGCCATTGTCTCTACCGGCTGAACGGACTCCACCCCGGCTTCGACATAGGCGCGTCGCGCGCCATCAAGGTGTCGATTGGCGATGGCGACCAACCGCAGCCCGGGAACCGAGTTCACTATCTGCAGCGCGATACCGCGTCCCATAAAGCCCGCGCCAATCATGGCGACGCGGATCGGGTTGCCTTCTGCCTGCCTCTTCTCCAGTGCACGGTCAACGATGATCACCGTTACTCTCCTCAGCCGCTCACGTAGTCCGGCCAGCGGCTATCTTTGTCTGAGATCACGCTCACCGGCAGCGGCCACTCGATCCCAAAGGCCGGATCATCCCAGCGTACGCCGCGTTCGGCCTCCGGCGTGTAGAACTGCGAAACTTGATAAGTCACTTCAACTGCCTCTTCCAGCGTGAGGAAGCCATGCGCGAAGCCTTCGGGCACATACAACATCCGGTGGTTGGCCGCGCTCAGTTCCACACCGATCCATGCTTGGCAAGTCCGTGACTCGGGCCGGAGGTCAACGACCACATCAAAAATTGACCCTTGCGTGCAGCGGATGAGCTTGGCTTCGGCATATGGCGCGGCTTG
>JBQTJD010000737.1:0-2528 GCA_052387475.1 Anaerolineales bacterium
ACCGCTGGCAGAAATCGTCCACGGCGCAAAACATTTCGACTAAACTGGTCATCGGAACTCCTTTGGCTAGCTGGTTGGTCGCAACCCCAGCTTACCCCAAGGAGTTCCTTATCCCGTACTGACGTTAGTTACTGAATGCCAAACTACCCGAGTGTGAGGGCGAGTCGATTCCAATGCTGTTCTCGCAGATTCAACACCCTCTATCGAGTCTCATCTCAAGCAGCTGATACATCGTGACCTCTCGCGAATACTGGCCCAAATGCCCATATCGCCCCGCGGCGGATAGCTCACCTGAAAAACTTATATACACGATAGGTCCTTCCCAATCCTGCCCGGGTATCGGCGTGACAAGTAACCCATACTGAGGGTTGGAACAAGTAAAGGTTGATTACGCCCAAATGTTCGTCGGACACCTTAGAATCTGACCTGAACGGCTCCAAAAGCGTAATCAACCGGGGTTGATTACGCTGTCGCTCGGGCATGGCTGAGTAGGCGTAGGATGGCACTCTGACTTGCCATCCTTCACCTTCAGGAGCTTCGCCATGACCGACGCGGCCATCGCCTCGCAACTTTCCCTCTGGCCTTTGGCCGACTGGCCCCCGAAAAAGTCTGAAAACAGGCCGAATCTGCACACCTTTTGGCAGCACCCTGAGCGCTGGCCCGCCGGGGTGGCCGACTCGCTGACCGTGCAACGCGCCCTGGACTTGCTCGGCCCGCTCGACTGGGAACACTTTCCCGAACGGAACTTGCAGCGTCGGTGGTGCCACACTCCGATCCCCTTTGCCACTCTGGCCGCCGCCGAACTGCTCAAACTCAACGAGGGTCTGGCGTCCATGGGCGACCTGCATCGCTACCTGTGTGAGCATCCCGCTTTCATACCCCTGCTCGGTTTTCCACTCGTTCCCGCGCCCCATCACCCGCTGGGTTTTAATGCCCGGGCCAGTCTGCCGACCCCGCGCCATTTGACCCAGATGTTGCGCGATCTCCCCAACCTGGCCCTGCAGTTCTTGTTGGCCGATAGCGTGCGCTTGATCCTGACCGAACTGGCCGCACGCCACCAGCCACGCCCCGAGTGTATCTCACTCGACACCAAACATATTCTGGCCTTCGTCAAAGAGAACAATCCCAAGACGTACGTGGCCGATCGCTTCAACAAAGTTCGCCAACCGGCCGGGGATCCCGATTGCCGCCTGGGCTGCAAACGCCGTCACAATCAGCGCCGCGCACCCACCACGCCGACGACCCAGCCCGTCCCAGCCACCCAGGTGAAAGTGGGTGAATTCTATTGGGGCTATGGCTCGGGGGTGGTGGTCACCAAAGTCCCCGACTGGGGCGAGTTCGTCCTGGCCGAACTGACCCAGCCCTTCGACCAGGGCGATACCACTTACTTCTTTCCGCTCATGACCCAGGTCGAGCAGCGGCTGGGTTACAAACCACGCCTCGGCACGTTCGATGCGGCCTTCGATGCCTGGTACGTTTACGCCTATTTTCACCGTGAAAATGATCCCGCCGGCGGCTTCGCAGCCGTGCCGTTCTCCGAGAAAGGCGGTTATACCGTCACCGGGCGGCGCTTCTCACCCGAAGGCCTGCCGCTCTGCACCGCCGGCTTGGCCATGCCGTTGCAGTTCACGTATACCGATCGGACAACTTGCCTGGTCGAGCATGAACGTGGCAAGTATGTCTGTCCCTTGGTGTTTCCTGAGCGCGGGCGCGCTGGTTGTCCCATCCGCCATCCCAATTGGAAGAAGGGCGGCTGCACGGCCACGATGCCCATCAGCATCGGGGCACGGCTGCGTTATACCCTGGATCGCGAGAGCGCTACCTACCAACAGGCTTATCGCCAACGCACCGCCGTCGAACGCATCAACAGCCAGGCCGTCGCCCTCGGCATTGAACGCCCGCATCTGCGCAACGGCCGGGCCATCGCCAATCAGAACACGCTCATCTACACCCTGATCAACTTGCGCTTCCTCCCCCGTTTGCGTGACGGTCATCGTGCGTCGGAGTAGACAGCTCCGCCCGAAGTTGGGCAGCCCCAAGCGTAATCAACCACTGGGTTGATTACGCTTCTTTGTTCGTATCTATGTTTCACCACCGTAATCAACCCCGGTCGCTCCAACCCTCTATTCTGGGATTGATTAGGACACTCACAGGGGTATGCGGCTTCCACAACTCGCCAACCATCAAGCACTTACAAAACTACATCACGGGGAGCTTGCCGTGCGCACGCGCCGACGTTATCCCAATCGCGCGTTGACCGAGGCGCAGATTAGACTGCTTCTCTCCTCAATAGACAATATCGCCGACGATGCGCTCATCCGCCTCGGTCTTTCGATGGGTCCCCGCGTTTCGGTAATGATGCGATGCTGTGGACATTCTTCCTAGCCGCGCAGTCTGGCCGGCAGGGCAATCGCATCTAACCTGCATTTGGCGTCCGGCGTTTTGCCATGTCTCCATGTGGCGTCCTAGAACAGCAGAGCCGCGCCATATGCCCGTTGGGGCTAAGCAAATTGCCCACATATGGCTTG
>JBQTJD010000738.1:0-4622 GCA_052387475.1 Anaerolineales bacterium
GTGAGCGTTTCGGCGTGCGCAACAGCGGTGTGGATGCGGTGGTCGAGGGTATGGGTGACCACGGCTGCGAGTACATGACTGGCGGCACGGTGATCGTGCTCGGCGGTATCGGCTACAACTTCGGCGCGGGGATGACGGGCGGGGAGGCGTATATTCTTGATGACGGGCTTACGACGCCGCGTATCAACACGCAACTCGTGCGCGCCGAGACGCCAACCACCGTTGATCTTGCCGACGTGCGCCGCCGTGTGCAGAGGCATGTCGAGCTGACGCGCAGCCCGTTGGGTCGCGCGCTGCTCACCGATTGGGCCAACGCCTCGCAACGGGTCATCAAGGTTGTTCCGAAGAACAACCCGAACGCGGGCATGATCTCCAATGTGCCAGCGCCAGTTGCGGAGGCCGTGCCCGTGCCGGCATGAAACTTGAACCGCAAAGGGCGCGAAGAGCGCAAAGGAAATGCTAGGACCGCACAATGCTGTGCGGCCCACTTTTTGTAACTTCGTGGAGTTAACTTCCCAATGTGAACCGGTAGCCGCGCCCCGGCACGGTGTGGATGTAGCGCGGGTTGGCTGGGTCCGGCTCGATCTTTTCGCGCAAGCGGCGGATGAGTTGCGCGAGGCTGTCGTCGCGCACGCCCTGCGCGAAGACTTTGTCCTCCGCCCAAACCGCGCGAATCACATCATCCTTCTCGCACACGGTGTTGGGGTGTTGCAGAAAAAATTGCAGCAGCGAGTTTTCTTTTGCGGTGAGCCTACTCGTGTCGAAGGCTGGCGCTTCTATTTTCGGCCCCGGCTTCGCCGCCAGCAGCAGGGCCAAACCGTTTAGCCCACACAGGCGCAATTCCTCATCCGTCGGCGCGTCGGCCCAGAATTCAGCCAGCCGCGCGTGTAGGGCTGGGTGCGCGGCCAGCGCTTCCACGGTCAGCGCACATCCAACGGCATGCGCCTCGCACGCCGCGCGCAAGAATGACGGATAGCCCCGCGTCAATTCGATCAGCGTACGGGTCGTCTTCTCGTTCCAGTTCAGCCCTTTACGCGTGGTGTAGCGCGTTATCGTCCAGCGCGCATCGCTCTCACTCAGCGGTCCCAACCACAGCGTGTTGCCGAAAAACAACTCGGCCAGTTCATTGCGTGCGTCCAACGGCCGGCGCGAGGCTATGACGTACGTCAACTGATACTTATGTGCGTCGCGCAGGGCGCGCAGATTGCCAAAGACTTGCGGGCTGGAAACTGCGGTTGCAGCTAGCGCGTCTGACCTATCAAAGAGTAGAGAAAGAGTCGCGTCGCGCGGCGCAAGTTTTTCTGCCAGCGTTGTTTCCAAGGCCGTTAGCGGATCATCGGTTTCGCGCGTGTCGCCAAGTGTACGGCGCAGCAGGTCGAAGAGCGCTGAAGCGGTGGGGGCTGCGAGCCGATTCCAGTCAGCGAGCACCAAGGTGTGACTGGATGGCGGCGGGGTCTGCGCGAGAAAGCGCATGACGTTGCTCTTGCCCGCGCCGCTCAACCCAATCACGGCCACGCATTCGCCCGCGCGTGTGGCGTTGACGACTTGCGTAATCTCTTTGACGCGATAGTTGGAGGGATAGGCGTTGGGGTCGGACATGGGCGGGTTAAGACCCTAAAGGTCTTCAAGACCTTTAGGGTCTCGTACTTGGGATTATACTATTCACGATGACGCGCTTTCGCCGAATTGCGTTGCTCAGTGTGGGGGTGCTGCTCGTCACGGTCGCATGCTGTGCGTTGCTGTACGCTTTCGCGCCTCTACCGCGCGAGAGCGAGAGCGTGCGCCCTGCGCCGACGTTGTTTGCGCCGCCATGATCCGTCATCCGCTGCGCTCTGCTGCTCTCACTCTGCTGGCCGTGATGTGGCTGACCGCCTGTGCGCCCGCCGCGACACAAGCGCCCACGCAACCGGCTGCCTCGCAGGCTACCTCGGCTCCTGCGCCGACACAAGCGTCGGAACCCACTCAGGCCCCAGCGGCTGAAACCGGCGCAGTGCAACCAACAGCCCTGCCAACCATCGTTCTCCCCACACCGGCAACGCTCGTCGAAGCGCGTGTGGTCGACGTGGAGTGGCCGACGCGCATGCGCCTCGGCGATTCTGAGAGTGTGCGCGTGACGTTGATCCCGTACACGACTGGATACATCGTCACCACCGAGATCGAAGACAATACCACCCTCACCCAAACGGTGAACGTCGCGCGCCCGGCGGGCTACGAACTTTTCGGCGTGGCGCGGCTGGAGGGCGTAGGGTTTGAGATTGCGCCGGTGGTTGAACAAGCAAACGCGCTGCCCGCCGGAGAAAGTGTGACCTGGCGCTGGACGCTGACCGCGCGCGAGCCCGGCCAGCATCGCCTTACACTCAACCTGCTCTTGCGCTGGGTCGGCCCGCAGCCACGCGAGGCGCAACTTTTTTCAAAAACACTCACTGTCGAAGTGATGTCTTTCCTCGGCCTCTCCACGCGCATGACGATGTGGCTCGGTGTGTTGGGGTTGATGTTGGGCGGGGGGATGAGTGTGGCGGCGTTGACGTACCGCGCCCGCCCGCGTGAACGTGCGCGTGAACACGCCCCGCAGCCCAACCCGTCCCTAACGCTGGAGCCGCCGCCCGGGCTGACGCTCTCCGCGACCGAACGCACATTGCTGCAAACACTCTTCCGCCGTTACGGCCGCCTCGTCATCGAAAGCGAATTCCGTTCCGGCTATTCCGGCGCGCGGGCGCTGCTGGCCCTGCCCGTGCAAACGGATGGCCGCGCCGACGCGCACACCATCGTGAAGATCGGCGAGCGCCGCGCGATTGAGCGCGAGCATGCGAACTACGAGAAGTTCGTAAAAGACACGCTCCCGCCGATGACGGCGCGGATTCAGGACGCGCCGGTTACGGCTCACTCCACCCTCCACGCTCCACCCTCTTCGGCCTTGCGCTACACCTTCATCAGCGAACCCGGCCAGCGGCCCATCAGTTTGCGCGAGGCGTTGCACAGCATCCCTGACCCGGCGTTGCTCGCCAAACTCTTCGACACCTTCGGCCCGAATTGGTGGATGCAACGCAAGCCCTTCACCTTCCGCGTTGCGCAGGAATACGACCGGCTGTTGCCCGCGCACCTGGTGCTCGAACCACTACCGTCTAAAGCGTATCGCGTCACTCATGCGCCGGTCGTGACCGCGCAGACCAGCCCGGCGCAGGTGGATTGGTCGCTTGATCAATTCGTGTGGGTCGAACGCTTCGCTGATATCGAGCCGAGGCAAGATGGGAAATCATTCTCCCTCATCGGCGCGACGCAGCCCGGCCAGCCGCCGTTGCGCGTGCGCTGGCTTGGCGCGCGAGCGCCGGAAATGCAACGTACACCCGCCCGCATCATCAGCACGCGCGAGACGTTGCTGCGCGAGTTCGTCGCTGGGATGGATCTGTACGGTCTGCCCGACCCATTGCTCAAGCTTAACGATGCGCTGAACGAAACCATCGTCGGCTCGCAATCCACCATTCATGGCGATTTGAATCTCGAGAACGTGCTGGTCGGGCCGGGTGGCTTTGTCTGGCTGATTGATTTCGCGCAGACGCGCGATGGTCATCCGCTGTTTGATTTTGCCCACCTCGAAGCCGAGATCATCGCCCACAACCTCGCGCCTCAGTTCAAGCCCCCCGTTGAGTACATCTCAATGTGGCGCGGCGCTTCCCTCCACCCTCTCCTCTCCACCCTCCACAAAATCGCCGCTCGCTGCCTCGCCAATCCCACGCAGCCGCGCGAATACGACCTTGCCCTTTTCATGGCCTGCCTCGGCGCGCTGAAGTATCCTAACCTCACCCCGCACGCCAAGCACTTGCTGTACCTCACCGCTGCGCACCTCGGTCAACGGATTTAGCGGATTACGGCATTGATTGAACGGAACTACGTCCGTTCAATCCGAATTTCAATCTGCTCAATCCGTTGACTCTGTCAACGTTTTATCAACCTCGTATCAAGTCTTCTCCTGTATTCAGCCGTACGCTGAGGGCACAAAGGAGAAGACAAGATGAAAACCAAAACCCTTCTGTTCGTTGTTGTACTGTTGAGTATGCTGTTGGCCGCCTGCGCGCCGGCGGCCACACCCGCGCCCAGCCTCGGAGAAGTGGCCGCTATGTCCACGCAAGCGCCGATGGCTACCGAAGCGCCTGTTGTCGAAGGCAGCGACATCCAGCCCGTTTCCCCCGCTGCCGCCCTCAATCGCATGATCATCAAAAACGCCGATATGGAATTGCGGGTGGAGGATGTGCCCGGCGCGCTGGCCCGCGTCACGCAGATGGCGGCTGACCTCGGCGGATACGTCATCAGCTCGCAGACCGAGCAGCGCGGCGATCACACGTACGCCTCGTTGCAAATGGCCGTACCCTCGGCGCAGTTCGAAGCCGCGCTCAATCAACTACGTGGCCTGAGCGTGAAGGTCGAGCGCGAGTCGGCCTCCGGGCAGGACGTCAGCGCCGAGTACGTGGACTTGCGCTCCCGCCTTAACAACCTCGAAGCCACCGCCGCCCGTGTACGCGAATTCCTCGCCGACGCCAAGACCGTCGAGGAGTCGCTCAAGGTCAGCGGGCAATTGCAGGAACTCGAGGCGCAGATCGAGCAGGTGAAGGGGCAGATGAAGTATT
>JBQTJD010000739.1:0-1813 GCA_052387475.1 Anaerolineales bacterium
TCCTGCCCCGGCTGTGGTTGGGCTACGCCTGGTTCGACGCTGCTACCCACAAGGTGACGGATCCCAAGTGGACCCAGACCGGCGAAGCCATCCTCGGCTTCTGGAAGCGCGCCGTCACCATCCCGGAGACGGGCCGCCCGCCCGTCAGCTACGATTGGTATCGGGGCTTCCTCCAGATGCTGATTGACACCAACGCGCAGACCTGGTTCGGCCCGCTGGTGGCCTATGGCGAGTTGCTCATCGGCATCGCCCTGATCGTCGGCGCGTTCACCGGCATCGCCGCCTTCTTTGGCGCGTTCATGAACTGGAACTTCATTATGGCCGGCACGGCCAGCACCAACCCGATGCTGCTCGCGGTCGCCATCGGCCTGATCCTGGCCTGGAAGGTGGCCGGCTACATCGGGGCGGACTACTTCCTGCTGCGCTTCATCGGCACGCCGTGGCGCGGAGTTGAGACATCGGCCAAGCCGGTCGTCGGCGCGGGAGACTGACGTTCACGCGCACAACTCTATCCAAAACAAATCGGGCCGCTGCGCAGCGGCCCGATTTGTTTCATCGCTACTGACCACTAATAGCCGCCGATGCGTCGGGCCTAACAGATATACCAGCTGAATCTTCAGGATTGTTGCAAAGCCCGCCCGGCGATGAAATTGCCATGACGACGTGCTGACTTATCTCGTCGAACTTATCGGCGGCCAGCCGAATGCCGAATACGTGACCCAGCATAGCCTCAATCCTTTTGGGATGACGCGCTCCGCCGCTTAACTCAAGGCTACATCCAGAATCATCATGACGGTGAAGCCGAGCAGCGCGCTCAAGGTGGCCAGATCCGCATGGCCATTGCTCTGCGACTCAGGAATCAGTTCCTCAATCACGACGAAGATCATCGCCCCAGCGGCAAAGCTGAGCGCATACGGCAACAGAGGCCTGAAGAGATAGACGGCGCTCGCGCCCAGCACAGCAGCTACGGGTTCTACGGCCGCGGAGAGCTGTCCGTACCAAAAGCTCCGCAGAGGCGATAGCCCTTCGCTGCGCAAGGGCATTGCCACGGCCACGCCCTCCGGAAAATTCTGAATGCCGATGCCAATCGCCAGCGCAATCGCCGCCGACAAAGTCGCCGACGGCAGCCCGGCGGCAACCGCCCCAAACGCCACACCCACGGCTAACCCTTCGGGGATGTTGTGCAGCGTAATCGCGAGAATTAGTAGCAGGCTGCGTTGCCAGCGCGTCTTCATCCCTTCGGCGGCCACGAGCGGCAAACCAAAATGCAGGTGCGGCAAGAGTTTGTCTAGGGCGCTCAGAAACAGACCGCCGGCCAGAAAGCCGACCGCTGCCGGAACCCACGCCGGGACATCGTCGGCGAGCGACATCTCAATCGCCGGAGCCAGCAGCGACCAATAGCTGGCGGCGATCATGACCCCGGCTGCAAAGCCCAGCATACTGTCCAATAAGCGGCGGCTGATGGTGCGAGCCAGGAAGACGGTAGCTGCGCCAAGCGCAGTGACTCCCCAAGTGAAACACGCAGCTAGCAAGGCTTGCAAGACAGGATGCATCGCCGATCCACAAATCGCTGAGCGTCGTTCACAATATCCCAACATAGAGCGCGCACAAGTCGGGAGGCAGTGTCAATTGTCACCTGATCCAGTCGCAGAAGCGCCTAGCCGCGGGATGGCATTCACGACTTTCAATATCGCATTTCGTTGTGATGTTCGGCAGTGTACCGCCGGCACGGTGGTCACCACGCCGTGATTCATCTACGTCTGCAAGGCAATGCTCCCATTTTTGATCCGTGATGGCGGTTACGTTTGCTACA
>JBQTJD010000740.1:0-2355 GCA_052387475.1 Anaerolineales bacterium
ACGGTGTGCGGGTGTTGCAAACCTACGAGACGCGTCTCGCCCAATTCTCACTCGACCTTCACCGATGACGGACATCCTCTTCGGCCAATCCTACTTTCTGCGCTTCGATCCCAAACTGTGGGACGCCATGCAGCCGTATCCGCCGCTCGGCACGTTGTATGCGGCGAGCTACGTCCGCATGGCGTCCCACAGTTTGGGATCGAAGCGCAGAAAGTAGGATTGGCCGAAGAGGATGTCCGTCATCGGTGAAGGTCGATTGAGAATTGGGCGAGACGCGTCTCGTAGGTTTGCAACACCCGCACACCGTGGTCGTGGAAGTGGCCTTTCACATGATCGAGGTCAAGCTGCGCGGCAGCGGAGTGCGTGACCGCGCGGGCGAACTTGCGCTGCTTGCGATCGCGCTCCCAACGTTCCAGCCGATCACCGACGGCATTGCTGAGCAGCGGCTCGCCAAGGGCTTGCAGCGCGCGCATGGGGCGTGCGCGCCACAACGCGGGCGCAAACGGAATTTGCGCTTGAGAAGCGCTCTGCGGCGCGGTGGCATTGGGCAAGAAAGACCGTGTCCATCGGTTGGCGGCGCAAATTTCAGCGTACAGCGTGTGGCCGGCGAGCGGCACCATCTGCGCAAGTTCATGCGCGATGTAGAGATTGCGTTGCGATTGGGCAAGCGCGGTGGAGGACAGCACGTAGTTTGGACACAGCTCAACACTGAAGCGCCGCGCCACGCGCACGACACCGATACACAACGCCCGCGCCAACCACACACGCCTTGGCGCGGTGATGATCAGCAAGTCAATATCATCGTGCGGAGTATGAACGTTGTTCATCGCCAACGCACCGGTGACGGTGACGGCACGCACAAATGGCAACGAAGTGATGACGTCAACCCAGCGGCGCGCATGCGGCCATACCTGAGCCGAGTAACTTTCCCGCTCAACGCGCAAGGCCATCGTCTCACGCCGGCCAGGCAGGCAGAAAAAAGCCCCCGCAGTAGTGACTTCTCCAGCACGGCAAGCGGCCTCCACCGTATCGCCCACGCTGTCCGGCGTCGCGGCTTTGCCAATCAAATAGCGATGTATTTCAGTGAGCGTGAGGGCATAGTCGAAGACATCGGCATAGACCAATGTTCGCAACACGGCAGGCAGAACGGTCTCGGTGGTGGCAGTGACCGGCGCAATCGCAAGAGTCATGTTCGGCGTTTGTGGATTTGCGTCATTATAGCGATAATCATTCGCGAGCCTGTCCGAATTCTCACTGAACTCTCATAGGAGCAGGTATGCGGACGCTGCTGGGTGTGCTGCGGATGGCGATTGCAGGGCCGGTGATCGTACTGGCGACGCTGTTCATCTTGATTACGTCGCCACTGCCTCTGCGCATTCGTGGCGTGCGCTTGAGCGCATGGTTTACGACCCTGGCCGCGCGGCTGGCGATGCCGGTTTTCAATGTGCGTTTCCGCTGCCCTAACCCGGAGATGTTCTGGCAACATCAGGGTTTTGTCTTCGCCAATCACATTTCGTTCTACGACATTTTGATGCTGCTGCACGTCATGCCGATGCGATTCCTGAGCGCGCAGGAGAACCGCAAGATGCTGTTCATCGGAACGGTGGCGCAAGCGATTGACACCGTGTTCGTGAACCGTAGCGATAAAGCCTCGCGCGCTGCGGCGCGACAAACTTTGTTGGACACCCGGAAATTTCCGCCGATTGTGTTGTATCCCGAAGGCGGCGTCGGCCCGGCGAACTCGTTGCAGACCTTTCGTTACGGCGCTTTTGAGACGGCGATGGAGGGCCGCACACCGTATCTGCTGGCCGCCATCCGCTACAGCCGCGCTGACATTATTGTGTGGGGCGAGGGCGAAGGATTCATGGATACATTCTGGCGGCTGGCGTGCTTCCCCGGCCCGATCATCGCCGAACTCGTGCCGCTGCGCGTCGTCCATCCCCAACCCACTGATGATCCTAAACGCCTCGCCGCCGACGCGCATCGTGAAATTGCCGCGGCGATGGGCGTGACGCCAAAGATGGAGTGATGGAAAATTCTCAATTGTAAAGAAGACTATCTCTGTCGCTCCGACTATAATTCCGGCATTGTTTCCCAAGGACAATTTCATGACAACTCTTCCGATCAAACGCATCGCCATCAGCACTGGCGGCGGCGACGCTCCGGGCCTCAACGCTGTTATCCGCGCCGTCACGCTCGCCGCCCTCAACCGTGGCTGGGAGGTGTTGGGCATCCGCGATGGGTACAACGGCCTCATGTTCCCGGAGCGCTACCCCCGCAACGACGGTGTCTTTCGCCTCAGCCGCGACCATATACGCGGCATCACCCACCTGGGCGGCACCATCCTCGGCACCA
>JBQTJD010000741.1:0-5006 GCA_052387475.1 Anaerolineales bacterium
GATGGACGGCCCGCAGTCCGTCACGTCGTCGCTGATCTCTTCGCCGCGATGCGCCGGCATGCAGTGCATGACGATGGCATCGGGCCGGGCCAGCGCGATGAGATCGGCGTTGAGAGTGTAACCGGAAAACGCTTTGCGCCGTTCGACCGCTTCGGCTTCGTGTCCCATGCTCGTCCATGTATCGGTGTACACCACATCGGCCTCCAGCACCGCTTGTCGGGGGTCGTCGAGGATTTTGATCCGCGAGCCGCTCTCTCGCGCGATCTCCTGCGCCAGCGCCACGATAGCGGGCTTGAGCGCATACTGTTGCGGCGCGGCCAGCGTGAAGTGCGCGCCCAGCTTAACGCAGATGTGAAGCAGGGAGGTAGCGACGTTGAAGCCATCGCCGACGTAGCTCACCCGCAGATTTTTCAACTTGCCTTTGCATTCTTGGATCGTGAGCGCATCGGCCAACGCCTGACAGGGATGGTTGTAGTTGGTCAGACCATTGATCACCGGGACGCTCGCCCATTGGGCTAGCTCGAGAATATGCTCATGCGCGAAGGTGCGCGCCAGGATCGCCTCGACGTAGCTGGACAGCACTCGCGCCACATCGGCAATACTCTCACGCTTGCCCAACCCGACCTCCTCCGGCGCGATGTATAGCGCGTCGCCGCCTAGATGTCGCATCGCCATATCAAATGAAATCCGGGTGCGGAGTGACGGCTTCTGAAAAACCATGCCAAGCGTTTTGCCGGTCAGCGCCGATGAGTTGCCATTTCGCTTATAGTCGCGCTTAAGGTCAATGGCTAAATTGAGCAGGCTTTGTAGCTCATCCGGCGAATGGTCGGCGATGGCGAGAAAATGGCGCATAGGAAATCTCCTTGGGAATGGCGCAAGCATACTCGCCGCCGCCGTGTTTGCCGATGGGCGAACGGCACGAACGCACGCGAAAGGTTTTGGTCAAAGTGCTACGTGAATCAAAAGGCGGAGGCCCCGGACCTCCGCCTATCGCCGTTCATCTTTTGGACCTGGCGTTACATTACTTCCGGCGCCTGGATGACGAGCAGCCGGAGCGCGTTGGCCAGTGTTTGTTTGACCGCCGCTGTGAGGCGCAGCCGCGCGTTCTTGATGTGCTCGTTCCCCGCCTGAATGACCGGCGCTTCGTGATAAAAACCGTGGAAAGTCTTGGCCAACTCGTAGGTGTAGTTCGCCATGTGCAGCGGCTTGTAATCGTTGGCCGCTGCCTGCACTGTGGCCCGGAAGCGTGCCAGCAGGTCAATCAACTCAATTTCCAGCGGGTGGAGTTGATAATCGAACGAGCCGCTGGCTGGCAGGCTACCGGCTTTTTTAAGTATGCTGGTTGCGCGCACGTGGGCGTTCTGGATATAAGGCGCGGTCTTCCCTTCAAACGCCAGCGCGGTATCCCACTCAAAAACAATGTCCTTCACCGTATCCACCGAGAGCAGGGCATAGGTGAGAGCGCCCAGCCCCACCTGGCGCGCCACCTCGTCACGCTGGTCTGGAGGTAGGTCGGGGTTCTTTTCATCAATCGTGGCGTGGACGCGGCGGTAGGCCTCGTCGGCCACGTCTTTGAACAGCACGACTGTGCCGCGCCGGGATGACATCGCACCTTCGGGCAAGGTGACATAGCCATACGACAGGTGATAACACTTGGCCGCTTGTGGGAATCCCCACAGCTCCAGTATTTTGAAGGCTTGTTGAAAGTGCAAGTTCTGCCTGAAGTCCACCACGTAGATCGAACGATCCACATGATGTTGTTCGAACTTCACCTTGGCCAACGCCAGGTCTTTCGTCAAATACAGCGAGGTGCCGTCGCTGCGCAAGATCACGGCCACGCGGTATTTGTCTTTGGCCAGGCCCAGTTTCTCGTCAATCTTCACAATCACCGGCCCGCCGATAGGCCGGCCGTCCTCTGCGATCCCGCGCGCAATCAGCTCATCAACAATGGCTTTGCTTGGCTCATCCACTTCGCTCTCATAAAACCACACATCGATTTTGATGTCCAGGGTGTGGAGAATATCGCTGAGTTCCTCCAGGCTCCATGCACGCGTCATCCGCCACAGCTCGCGGACTTCCGGATCGCCCTCATCCCAGCGACGATACATCGTGCGCCGCTCAGCTTCATACCCTTCACGTTGAGCGGTCTGCTCCGGCGTTTCGCCTTCGTGCTTGGTGAGCAGCGCCGTCGCCTCGGCATAGATTTTCAACAACCATTGGCCGCGCTCATGCACACCGCCTGGCTCCTGGCCCTTGTAGAACCGGTTGTACGCCCAAACGACTGTCATCACGCCCAGCCCAATATCGCCGGGATAAGAGGCGCGGATGGTTGGGTAACCGGCAAACTCCATGATGCGCGCCAACGTCTCACCCAGCAACGCATTGCGCGCGTGGCCGATGTGAAATGAGTGGTGTGTGTTGGGCTGGGCATACTCCACCATCACGCGCTCCAGCTTGGCCTCACCGCGCCCAAAGTCACGACCCTCGGTCAACACTGCTTCGACAACACGTGCGGCATACGCCGATGTGTTGAAGTACGCGTTGAGGTACGCCTTATCCGCGACGATACGCGCAAAACCGGCTGGCGGCCTCATCTGCTCGGCAACCAACCGGGCCAGTTCCTGCGCGCGTTGCGGCACGTTCACTTTCTTCCCGGCTTTCGCTTCCGCCGCCGCAGCCTGAAAACAGGCGTTGGTGCCCATGCCCCACTCGCCTGCAAACGGCGTCGCCTGCCACTTCACCTCACCGGCCTCCGGCACGTCAAGGTCGCGCAGTGCTTTTTTGATTTGTCCGGCCACTGCTTCTAAATCGCGCTCAAACACCGTTGCTCACCCTCCACAATGGCTCGGGATTTTAGCACTGTTCATCACCACTGCTTTGAACTTGCCAGCGCCGCGCACTCGGCGTAGCGAAAACAGGACGCGATGTGATCGTTGACCATCCCGGTGGCCTGCATGTGCGCGTACATGATGGTCGAGCCGACGAAGGAGAAACCGCGCTGCTTCAAGTCTTTGCTCAACGCATCGGATTCGGGCGTGCGCGCCGGAATTTCCTTCAACGAGCGCCACGTGTTTTGCCTAGGTGCGCCATCCACGAAGCGCCAGATATACGCGTCAAAGCTGCCGAACTCGGCCTGCACTTCGAGGAAAGCGCGGGCGTTGCGCACGGCAGCATTGATTTTCAGTGCGTTGCGGACGATGCCGGGATTAGCCAGCAGCTTGTCGATTTTGCGGTCGGTGTAGCGCGCCACTTTCTGCGGGTCGAAGTTGTCGAACGCGGCGCGATAGTTCTCGCGCTTTTTTAAGATCATGATCCAACTCAGTCCGGCCTGGGCCCCTTCGAGGATCAGGAACTCAAACAACTGCCGATCATCGTGTAGCGGCACGCCCCATTCGCGGTCGTGATAGTTGATGTAAACAGGATCAGCGCCCGGCCATTCGCAGCGGTGTGGCATTGGCAGTCTCCAAAGTGGGAGGTGGAAACCGGGCGCGGCGATGATGTAGAGGTTTGGATGCAGAAGCGCGCGGTACGCTGTAGTTATAGCAAGACGTATGTTCTACTGCAAGGGGCCAAAAAAGTCGCGCATTTGCGCGACTTTTTTGCAGCTATTTCTTCGCCTCGAGCGCGGCCAGCTTCTTCATCAGCCGGCTCTTGCGCCGCGCGGCGTTGTTCTTGTGGATGACGCCCTTCTCGGCGGCGCGATCCAACTCACTGACGGCGACGAGTGTCTCCTTACGAGCGGCAGCGGCGTCTGTGCCGGACACCGCATCCACCGCGGCCTTTACAGCCGAGCGGGCGCGGGTGCGGGTGATCTTATTGCGGACGCGCTTGCGCTCGTTTGAGCGGATGCGCTTTTGGGCGGATGCAGTGTTAGCCATGAAACTCCTCAATCTCAGAAGTAGAGACGCCACGGGTGGCGTCTCTAAGTAATTTGCGAGCCGGGATTTTAGCCGAGCGGTCTCGCTTTGTCTAGTCTGAAGTCAAGGCAACAGCTTCAATTTCAATCTTCACGTTGCGCGGCAGGGCGGCTACTTGCACCGTGCTGCGCGCGGGTGGATTGCTCGTGAAAAATTCGGCGTACACCGCGTTCATCCGCGCGAACTCGCCCAGGTCTTGCATAAAGACCGTCGTCTTCACCACCCGGCTCAACGACGTGCCCGCCGCCTCCAGCACCGCGCTGAGGTTTTGCAGCACGCGCCGGGTCTGCGTTTCGATGTCGTCCTCGACGACGTTCATCGTGGCGGGGTTGAGCGGGATTTGGCCCGAGCAGAACAGCAATTCGCCGACACGCACCGCCTGCGAGTACGGGCCGATGGCTTTCGGTGCGCTATCGGTATGGATGATGGTTGGGTGGGGCATGACTCTCCTTAAGTGGTGTTCATTAGCCCCACAGTGCGTGAGGCAAGTTGTGAGCGGCTTCGGCAATCCGGTTGACGACTCGTGCTGGCATGAGCGAAGGCAAGTCATCAAGCGGAAAGAAGCGCACGTCGGTCGTTTCAACGCCGTCCGCCCGCGGTTGGCCGCCGAGTATCCGGCACTCAAAGACTGCGCTGCAAATTTGGATCGGGTCGCCGTTGGGATAGACGATTCGATATTCCGGTCCTGAGTACGCGCCGATGAGGCGGGTCGGCTCAACGATCAGCCCGGTCTCCTCACGCGTCTCGCGCACAACGGTTTCTGCGATGTTCTCACCCAGATCCATCATGCCCGCCGGTACGCTCCACATGCTGTTATCGGCGCGGCGGATGAGCAGGAGATGACCGCGCTCATCGCGAATGAAAGCACCTGCGCCCGGCGCGATCAATTCCGTTTGTCCAACGAGTGAGCGCAAGTTGCGAAGGTGTGCTCCGTCAGCGCCGGGCGGCTGGTGGCGCGGCAGCTCGAAGAACGCGGCCACCCGTGCGGCAAAGAGATTATGCACCATATCAGCGTACCAAGGGGATGTGACGGGCAACTCGTCCGGCGGAAAGAAGGCTTGCTGGCGGGATTCGGTGCCATCCGGTCGG
>JBQTJD010000742.1:0-14355 GCA_052387475.1 Anaerolineales bacterium
GCGGTCGTTAATTGCCGCGACGTAGATCGGCATCTACTCCGCCGGCGGGCTGAGCGGACAGGTCGCGCCGAGATAGGGCTGGGAGAAGTACAGCGTATTGACGCCCTCCTCGCCGCCCAACAGCCGGTGAATGATGCGGATGTTGGCGAACGTGCCGCGCGTCATCACGCGGTCATTGCCGCGCCGCGTGCCGTATTGATTGAAGTCTTTGGGCTGCACGCCGTGCGCGACCAGATATTTGCCCGCCGGCGAATCTTTGGCGATGTTGCCCGCCGGTGAGATATGGTCGGTCGTGATGGAGTCGCCGAAAACGCCGAGGACGCGCGCGCCGCGGATCTCGCGCAATTCTCCAATCTCCAATCTCAAATTCTCGAAGAACGGTGGATTCTGAATATAGGTCGAGTCTTCGTTCCACTCATATAGCTCGCCGCCGCTCACCGGGATAGCGTTCCAATCCGGGTTGCCGTTGAAGACGTTGCCGTAACTCTTTGTGAACATGGCCTCGTCAACCGAGCTGGCAATCGCGTCGGACACTTCCTTCTGCGTCGGCCAAATATCGCGCAGGAAAACGGCTTCGCCATTTTTTCCGACGCCGAGCGGCTCCGTGCTCAGGTCAATGTCCGTCGTGCCCGCCAGCGCGTACGCCACCACGAGCGGCGGCGAGGCGAGGAAGTTGGCCTTCACCTGCGGATGCACGCGGCCTTCAAAGTTGCGGTTGCCGCTGATGACGGCGCTGGCGACGAGGTTGCCCTCGGTCACCGCCTTCGCCACAGCCTCGGGCAGCGGGCCGCTGTTGCCGATGCAGGTCGTGCAGCCGTACGCCGCCACGTTGAAGCCGAGTTGTTCAAGATACGGCAGCGTGCCGCTCTTCGCCAGATACTCGGTCACCACTTTCGAGCCGGGCGCCAGGCTGGTCTTCACGTACGGCTTCACCGTCAGCCCCTTCTCCACCGCCTTCTTCGCCACCAGGCCCGCGCCCAGCATCACGCTTGGGTTGCTGGTGTTCGTGCATGAGGTAATGGCAGCGATGACGACTGAGCCGTGAGCCATTTGTGATTTTTGATTTTGGATTTCTGATGGCGAACTCGTTCGCACGCCGTTGCCGAGCGTGACGATTTTGGTCAGTTCGCTTTCGGGGAGGCCGAAGCCGCGCTCCTTGACCGGCGCGCTCAACGCTTTGCGAAAGCTGGTCTTGAGTTCGCGCATCGCCACGCGGTCTTGCGGGCGCTTCGGGCCGGCGAGCGATGGCTCCACTGTGCCCAACTCCAATTCGAGCGAATCAGTGAAGGTGGGATCGGGCGTGGCATCGGTGCGGAACAGGCCCTGCTCCTTGGCATAGCGTTCGAGCATCAAAGCTGATTCGCGGCGGCCGGTGTTGCGCATGTAGCGCAGCGTCTCATCGTCCACCGGGAAGAAGCCGCACGTCGCGCCGTACTCGGGCGCCATGTTGCCGATGGTGGCGCGATCCGCCAGGCTCATCGAAGACAGCCCGATGCCGAAGAACTCGACGAACTTATCCACCACGCCCTTCTTGCGCAACATCTGCGTCACGGTCAGCACGAGATCGGTGGCGGTGACGCCCTCGCGCAGTTGGCCCGTCATCTTGAAGCCGATGACTTGCGGCGTGACCATGTACAGCGGCTGGCCGAGCATCACCGCCTCGGCCTCGATGCCGCCCACGCCCCAGCCCAACACGCCGAGGCCGTTGATCATTGTGGTATGCGAGTCGGTGCCGACGAGCGTGTCAGGGAACATCAGCGTCCCGTCGCCATCGGCTTTGCTCAACACGCCCTGCGCGAGGTATTCGAGGTTGACCTGATGCACGATGCCAGTGGCCGGCGGCACGACGCGCAGATTGTTGAAGGCCAATGCCCCCCAGCGCAGGAACTCGTACCGTTCGCGGTTGCGGTCGAATTCCAGTTGAGCGTTGCGCATCAACGCCAGCTCGGTGCCGAAGTAATCGACCTGCACCGAGTGATCGATCACGAGATCCACCGGCACCAACGGGTTGATCTGCTTCGGATCGCCGCCGAGGCGCTTCACGGCGTCGCGCATCGCGGCCAGATCGACGATGCACGGCACGCCGGTAAAGTCCTGCATCACCACGCGGGCGGGGAGGAAGGGCAGTTCGGTTTGCGTGGGTGAGGGCGCGTGCCACTGCGCCAGCCGGCGCACGTCGTCTTCGGTGACGAGATAGCCGTCGCAATTGCGCAGTACTGCCTCCAGCAGCACCTTGATCGAAAACGGCAGCCGATCAAGGCCCGGCGCGAGGCCGGCCTGGGCGAGCGTGTCGAGCCGGTAGATATCGAAATCACCGAGCCTGGCGCGCGCGCCGAACGAGTTCTTCAGTTTTGGGGACATGGGGTTTATCCTTTCGAGCCACACAGGGGCCCTTAAGAATGGTCGCTCCGAGCGGAGCGGCGCTCGGAAGTGAACGCAGCCGGATTATAGCGAGGAGTCAGGCCGGTCACAATGGGCAAACAGCGACCGACCCTGGGCAGTGGGTCAGCCAATTTCTCGACCACCCGTATCTTTTTCGTTGCGTGTTCGGTAATGTTAATACGGGTTGGGTTTTCACGTGGGCAAACAACAATTGAACACGGTTCGGGCCGGCGTGCAACGCTGGCTCGTCGTTGCCGTCTGACTCGGGGAGGTGTTATCGCCTTATCAGCTTCCTATGACACTTGCGCAATTGGGTACAGCCTGCCTCTGGCAGTCATACTAAGGAGCATTCACTATGCAAGCCCCTTCGGGGTTTATTCGCAAGAGCGTCGTTGCAACCCTCACAGTCGGTTTATTACTCGTCCTTGCGGGCGCGGCCTTCGCCGTGAGTGGGGCCGCCTTCACTACCGTCAACGAAGCCGCCGACGGCGGCGGGAACTGCCAGAACGGCAATCCTGGCGTCAACTGCAACATTTATACGGGCAAGGAATTCGTCTGGCTCAACGGCGGCCCGGCGGCCAACGGCCTTGGCCCCGACGGCCAATACTTCTTCGCCGTGCTCGTTCCGGGCGGGCAGCCCAACCCCAACGACGGCGGCGCGAAGAATCTTTCCGACGATTTTGATGCGTACACCAACCGCACCTTCACGGTGGCGAACGGCGAAGTGGGCGCCTACGCCGGGACGCACGACTTCGATAGCGGCGCCGCTGGCGCGCCGGCGCTCGACGACCAGCCGCCCTTCATCCGTCTCTTCCCGTACGCGGATACGACCAACCCCGGCGGCGTGTATATCCTAGCTATCTGTTCACTGCAAGATGGCTACCCCGTTGACCCGCGCGACTGCAAATATGATGCGTTCAAAGTCCGCAGGGGCGCGGCCAAGGTGCAGACGTTCCTGAGTGGTAGGAAGTATGAAGACGACAACATCAATGGCCAGTTGGATGCGGGCGAGAACGGGCTGGCCGGTTGGCAGATCCGTATTCAGTGCACGGATGGCGCCAACGCCATCGTGACTACCGACGCGAACGGCGAGTGGTCGTACGCCACGCCGCTGCGCTTCCCCACCAGCGGCTCGACCACCTGCACGGTCACCGAAATTCAACAGCCCGACTGGCTGCAAACGGGAAACACCGTGGATCAGTCATCGGCCTCGGGCGGGGCGAGTGTGACGCTCAACGGAGACAAATCGTACACCATTGTCTTCCCCAACAACGCGCCTTCCACCGCCGATGGGCTGTACTTCGGCAACAAGTGCCGGTTCGATATCGGACCCTAAGCTCTTGGTGCGAGCCGGATGGTTACCCTCCGGCTCGCATGCAATTTGAACCACGCTCTTAGACCACTACCTCAGGCAGAGCAGCCTGAGGCGGTGGTGTTTGAGCACGCGACCCGCTTAGCGCGGGCGCTTTATGCCCATTCGGCGTGCAGCGATAAAGTGGCGAAATATTCTAACTTGACAAGGATTGATGTTGCTCAATAATGCTGAGTGCCGAAGCCTGTCCGGAATAGATGTGCTATGCGTCCTGATCCAGCGCCAACGATCATGGGTGTTGGGCTTTGCTCCACATGGCGATCCACCTGGCCTTCGATTGCGAAACGCATTGTGGCGATGAGGCTCAGCCCGGTAAGAGGGTGGAGCCTCGTGCACTTGCCGCCGATCATTCCAAGCGTGGGAGGCCAAGCCGGCCCTCTATGTCTTCATGGTGTGCATTGCCGTTCGAACCGACTGGCCAGATCAGCGCCGTCACAAGAAGGAGGTGATACGGGCGCAAGTGACACCTTTATTCAGTGGTCGAGTCCAAACCGGATACCGCAACCTGCACGCCGGCGTGCTCGCTGGTGGCAATCGAATGCCACGTGCGACAGCCGGGCGCGCTGCACAGAAAAGGAGACCCATGAAACCGCTGCGCTTCATCCTTGCCCTGCTGATTGTCCTCGTCACTTCGGTGGGCAGTGTGGCTGCGGGTGATAACCGCAACTTCGTCGCTCACCTCTCCGGCGAAGAAGAAGTCCCGCCGGTCGCAACCCTGGCGCAGGGGCAGGCCATCTTCCACCTCAGCAAAGATGGCACCGAGTTGCATTTCAAGCTCATCGTCGCCAATATCGAGAACGTCGTCGCCGCGCATATCCACCTCGCGCCGGCGGGTGTGAACGGCCCGGTGGTGGCGTTCCTGTACGGCCCGGCGCCCGCGGGCGGGGGCCGAACCGACGGTGTGCTGGCCGAAGGCACAATCACCGCGGCCACCCTGATCGGCCCGCTGGCCGGGCGCCCGCTCAGCGACCTGATAGCGGCGATGGAGGCCGGCAATACCTACGCCAACGTGCACACCAACGATGGTGTAGCGCCACCCAACACCGGGCCGGGCGATTCCCCCGGCGGGGAGGTCCGCGGGCAAATCCGCTGATCACCGGGGATGGGCGCCGAGCATTCCGTGGCTGACGCCTGGCCTCTGAGGCCCATTTAGAGAAAGGAAGTGATGTTGAGCGCCAAAGTCGCTCCATGACTCGACACACGTGAGCGTCGCACACTCGCCTGTGCGGCCAACATATTTGGGAGCATTTGCTCCTTATCACGATCACAAAGGAGGCAGACACAATGCGTAACAAGATGACATGGCTCGTTCGAGGGCCTGGGCTGCTGGTCCTGGCCCTATCGCTTATGATGGCGCCGCTGGCCTTAGCGACGGCCGGCCACATCGTCGGTGATGGCATAGCCGACACCCCGCTTGAGGCCGACGCGCTCCACCACGGGAGCGGCGTCACCGACGGCGACGACACGGGGCAGCAGCACGGCGGCGTGGGAGGCCACCTGCCCGGTTCAAGCCTGAACGTGGAGCTGGTCGGGCAGTTGACCGTCAGCGACGCGACGCCCGGCCGGATCGCGGATGTGGGCGTGTTGGGCGACTTTGCTTATCTAGCGGCGTTCAACGATGGCACCTGCCGCCAGGCGGGCGTCTATATCGTGGATGTCTCGGACCCGACCAACCCCACCGAGGTCGGCTTCATCCCGACACCCCTCGGCTCATTTGTGGGTGAGGGGGCGCAGGCCATCCACCTCAACACTCACTCGTTCAGAGGCGACATCCTGGTCTTCAATAACGAGATCTGCGCGCTGACGGGCAGCCAGATTGGCGGCGTCTCGATTTACGACGTCACTAATCCGCTGGCCCCCGTGCCTCTCGCCATCGGCGTTGGCGACACAAACCCTGGCGGAGCATTCTCCACCGCCAACCAAATCCATAGCGCCTTTGCCTGGCAGCAGGGCAAGCGGGCCTTCGTCGTGATCGTGGACGATGAAGAACTCGAGGACGTGGACATCCTAGAGATCACCGACCCCAGCGCCCCGGTGCAGATCGCCGAGGTGGGGCTAGCCGACTGGCCCGACGCCCAGAATGCCCAATCGGACGGCATCGGCAGCTTTGCCGCCAGCTTCTTCCACGATGTGGTGGTGAGGAAGGTGAAGGGGCGCTGGCTTATGCTCCTGTCCTACTGGGACGCGGGCTATATCGTCCTGAATGTGGATGACCCGGCCAACCCGGTATTCGTTAACGACACCGATTTCTCCGACCCCGACCCGCTGACCGGCCTCAGCCCGGCAGAAGGGAATGCGCACGAGGCGGAGTGGAGCCATAACGAAAAGTTCATCCTCGCCGCCGACGAGGACTTCAGCCCCACGCGCATCTCGTCCTTTACCAGCAGCGCCTTTGCCGGTTCTCGCCCGGCGGCCGAGGCGACCTTTACTCCGCTGATCATCAATCAACCGGGCGGAGTGATGACGGGGGAGGTGGTGCACGTGGGCCGGGGCTGCCCGGCCGGCCCGGCACCGGGCAATCCACCGGTGGATGACCCCTACCTAGCCAACCCGGCCGGCAAGATCGCGTTGATCGAGCGCGGCCTGTGCCGCTTCGACAACAAAGTCGCGCGCGCGCAGCAGGCCGGCGCCGTCGGCGTGATCGTCTATAACAGCGCGGCGGGCGGCGAAGGCCTGATTTCCATGGGCGGCGACAACCCGGTTGCGCAAGGCGGCCCCGCGGTGATCGGCACGGTCGTCACCATTCCCGCCGTCTTCGTCCAGCGGAGCACGGGCCTGCTCCTGATCGGTGGGACGCCTCCGGTGACCGCCACGGCGGTAGGCGAATTCAATGCCTGGGGTTACGTCCATCTCTTCGATGCGGACACGCTTCAAGAGATTGACACCTACGCAATCGCTGAGGCGCTTAGCCCGGCGTTCGCGTCCGGCTTTGGGGATTTGTCGGTGCATGAAGTTGCCACGGATCCGTCGCACAACCTCGCGTACATCTCGTACTATGCCGGCGGCTTCCGCGTGGTCAAGTTTGGCCCGGCAGGTATCGAGGAAGTGGGCCACTACGTAGACGCCAACGGCAACAACTTCTGGGGCGTCCAGGTGCTGCGGCGCGATGACGATGATGACGATGAAGAGACGCTGATCCTCGCCAGCGACCGGGACAGCGGCCTGTGGATCTTCCGCTATACCGGGCCTTAGGTCTGGTATTGCCCCGGCGCGCGTTCGCCTGTTGGAATAGCGATCGATGAAGCCGAAAGGGCTGGCACAGCACAAATGCCAGCCCTTTTGGCGGCCGGAGCAAGTGGCACGATCACCGCCAGCGGTAGGACTGAAGTGCCAGTGCAGCGCTTGACTCCTCCCGGCCTTCGACAATATGATGAGGCCACCAGAACCGTAAGCCGCGCCAGCCCCTTCGGCGCCAAGAATTGAACCGGCTCATTGGCACGCGAACCGCCGACTGAGACCCGCTCTCCTCAGCCCTGACGGCACTCGTTTGAGTTGAAAAACACATCATTCGCATTGGGTTTTGTGCCGCAGCTGTAATCATGCTCGCGCACCACCTATCTCGTCGAGTGTCTTTGACGCGGCTTCAGTCGAGCCATACGGCGCGTCTTCGCGTGACTCGTTGTTGTGCCCGCCCCCCACCGGTCCGTCGGTGGCTTGACGATCAGTTCACTGCGTGATCTACATCTAACACAGGAGATGACACATGAAAACACTCAAACGTACGTCAACGCTGGTGCTCGTCATCACGCTCTTCGTCACTCTGAACGCCACCGCGCTCGCGGCCCCCGGTGGCAACCCCGGTTTCCTGACTTCGCAACCCTCCATGCTCACCCCGGCTGGTGGCAACAGTGTCTTGCCTATCATTACGGTGGGAGATACCCTGCCCAACGGCTACCGCTACGAAGCCATCCCCGATGGCATCGGCGTGACTCCCAACGGCAATGGTACGGTAGACGTATTTGTTGCGCATGAGACTTCGCTGGTGCCTTTCCCGTTTACGGGCAACATCGCCACCTGCACCCCAGCCACTTGCTTTTCAGATTTTGACAATGCCCAGGTCTCACGGCTCAAATTGCATCAAAACTCAGCCGGGGTGCTTTCTGGTGAACTGGCCATTACCAGCAGTAGCAACTACCAGCGTTTCTGTTCGTCCTTTATCGCCGGCGCGGAGCATGGGTTCCGACATCCGATCTTCTTTGCCAATGAAGAAGCGACTGACTTCATCTCGCCTCCGCCTTTATTGTCCTGGCCGCCTGACCCATCCAATCAGCGCCAGGCCGGTTTAGTTGTCGCCCTGGACACGACGAATGGCAAGACCTACGAGATCCCCGGTCTCGGGCGGATGAATCACGAGAATACGATTGTGGTGCCCGGCGGGTGGAGTGAGATTGTGACCGTTACTAGCGATGACACGTTTGCCGCGCCATCTTCACAGCTCTACATGTATACTGCTGCTTCCGGCGATGATCTCTTGGCAGACAACGGCAGTCTGTGGGCTTTCCGTGTTACCGGAAAAAATGGCGTTGCTGTGGACCCGATCAATGCCTTCAATGGCGCGAATGATTACGGCGACACCGCCCTTGGCGACACATTGACCGGTGAGTTTATCTCCGTGCCGCGCGCCATTGCGCTGGGCGATCAAACGCCACTGGAGAACTGGTCAAACGCCAACAACGTGTTCCAATTCATCCGGGTGGAAGACATCGCCTACGACAAGAATAACCCGCGCATCGTCTACTTCGCCGATACCGGGGAGCCGCGCGCAACTGCTGTGGGTTCGACTACAGGCCGACTCAGGCGCGGGTCGGCTTTCACACCTCCTAACACAGCAGGACCTTACCCGAATGGTCGCATCTTCAAAATGGTGCTCAATGAAAATGATCCGCTGATTGTGGATAGTCTCACTGTCGTGATCAACGCTGACGCTGGCGGCTATTACAATCCGAGTGTATTGCACAACCCCGACAACATTGACACCAGCGCGAATGGCAGCCTGATGATCCAAGAAGATCCCGGTAGTCACAACGGTTTCAATGCCGGGTTCCCAAATGCGACCAATGCGCGTGTCTGGCGGTATGATCTGGCGACTGGCGATTTGAGCGTTGTAGCCGAGGTGGATCAAAGTCTTGTTGCCGCCTCCCCGAAAGGCGCCTGGGAATCCAGTGGTGTTCTGGATGTCTCGGATGTCTTCGGGCCGGGCGCCTGGCTGGTCAACGTTCAGGCGCACACGCTGTTCGTGGAAACCGAAACGCGCACCGTTACGCTTCCAGGCGGCGCATCCGGTCCAGTGCTCTTCAAGCGCGAGGGCGGGCAACTGCTCATCCTCTACATCCCCGGCTCATAACCCGAGGGCGTTGAACCTCGATTGAATGAAGAAACCCGGCCGCTTTTGTAGCCGGGTTTCTTTGTGGATTGGCATTGGCTGCCCGATCATTCGAGCCGCTGGCAATGGTGTGGATCGATTTGGCAAGTAGTGTGTAGAAGCAAGGCCGCGGCTTGGGTTCAAAATCGTGCGGCGCTGACTCACTAACTTTACGCACTAGCTCGTGCTTGTCATTCCGAGCCGCATTCTTTGCGGCGAGGAATCTCTTCTTATGACCAGAGATTCCTCGCTTCGCTCGGAATGACATTAAGATGAGTGACTCAGATCACGTGATACTCGCGCGCCAGCCGGCGCGTTGCCTCTCGGTGGGCAAAGCGCGCGAATGACAGCGCGCTGATGTCCAGCGTTTGCGCGTGACCGCTGGTGATGATCTCCGCCATCAACTTGCCGCCGATGGGGCCGTGCATGAAGCCATGGCCCGAGAAGCCGGTGAGAAGATAGAAGCCGCGCACGGGGGTGGCGTCGATGATCGGGTGCGCGTCCGGCGTCACTTCGTACAGCCCCGCGCAGCGCGTGACGACGCCCGCCCGTTCGAGCGCCGGGAGGCGGCGCAGCGCGGCTTCCATGTGAGTCAGTTCCCACTCAGCATCCACTTGCTGGGCCTCGCCCGGGATTTCATTTGGATTTGACATGCCGGTGAGCACACCTTCCCCCTCGCGGTGGAAGTACAGGCTGTTCGCGAAATCCACGATGAACGGAAAACTCGTGGGCAGCCCGGCCACCGCTGATGTCGTCAGCCACTGTCGCCGCAGCGCCGTCACCGGCGCCTCGAGGCCCACCATCCGCCCCACCGCCGCGCTCCACGGCCCGGAGCAGTTGACGACGGCGCGCGTCGCAATTTTCGCGCTGGCCGTCTGCACCGCTGTCACCCCGTCACCCGTCACTTCGATTCCGGTCACATCAGTTTCAGTCAGGCACTTCACCCCCAATCGTTTCGCCGCGTTGATGTATCCCATCACCACGCTGTTGGGGTCGGCCAGACCGTCGTTGGGGTTGAAGGTTCCGGCGATGGCATCGGGGAAAACGAAGGACGGGGCGAGCCGGCGCACCTCGTCGCCGCTCAACCACTCGGTCGGCACGCCCAGCGAACGCTGTAATTCCACGTTGCGGCGAAACTCGTTGCTATTTGCTTCGTCCGTTAGGACGAACAAATACCCGCACTTGCGCACCAGCGCTGGCTGGCCGGTCTCGGCTTCGAGCGCGTCGAGCATCGGCAGGCTGTGTTGTGAAAGTTGAATGTTGATGGCGGTGCCGAATTGATGGCGGATGCCGCCAGCGCAGCGGCCCGTTGCGCCCAGGCCGAAGAAGGCCTCGCGTTCGAGCAGCACGACGGAGAGGCCGCCGTGTTTGGCGAGGTGGTAGGCCGTGCTCGCGCCCATCACCCCGCCGCCGATGATGACGACGTCGGCGGTTTTGGGAAGCTCAACGCTCATCGGGCGGCGCGTTCTGCACAGCCTCCCACAGCCGTCTGTATTCTGCACGGACGCTGGGGTCAAGTTGTTGTGCCAGTTCGCCCGGCAGTGTCAGGACTTCGATAAGTTGTTGAACATCCGCAAGGTCTTTCATGCGATGAGGGGCCGAGAGCCCCGAAGCGAGTTTCAGTTCGATAAGATTGTGCAGTGCCAAAACCCAGAGCCCCTCCATTTCAACACGGGCCTCGGTCGGGTCGGGGAAAACCACGGGCTTGGGCTTGCCGTCGCCGGGGTACTCGCCAGTGGTCATCACTTCGACTTTGACGCCGGTGCGCGCATCACGGAATGATTTTGAGGCTGTAGCGAAAGCCGGCACGTATCCAAGTCCGACGAACTTTTCTCTAAACTGTTGCAATGTTTTGGGGGTCATCAAAATATCCACGTCTTCGGTGAAGCGCCGGTAGCCATGGGCTGTCAGCGCCATGCCGCCGATAACGGCGTACTCCAAGCCTTCTTCGTTCAAGCGATCTGCCAGCGTGCGGAGCGTTGCGTAAACATCGCCTTCTTTCATAAAGAATCGACTCCCTTCACGATACACATCCCAGATGGATTGAGAGGTAGCATTCATGGCAGTGATGAGGGCTATACCGGTGCTGACTTTATCCTTCATACTTCGCCAGCGGCGGCAACACGGCGAGGAAGTCGCGCTGGAAGCGCTGTGTGTACAGCGTGATGAGTTCGGTCAGGCGGGCCGGGTCGGGCGTGGCGAGGATCAACCCGGCATGATACTTCTTCTTCAACTTCCACGCGACTTCGGAGTCGTTGTAGTGCGAGAGGTCGGGCCACTCCTGCTGCGCGAGGCAGTTCATCACGGCGGCGTAGCCCTCGCGCGTCTCGGGCAGTCCATAGCGTTCGCCACGCAAGTGGGCGACTTCGATCCGCGCCCACTCGGCCCACAGGTTTATGCCGGTCGCGTATTCAATCGTCTCGGCGATATTAGCCCCGCCGACGCGGGCCGCGCATTCAAGGAAATAGAACTGGCCGTCGGCGTGCGAGCGGATGTATTCGGCGTGCGCGGCCCCACGCGGCAGCCCGAGGACGCGCAGCAGCTCTCGATTGAACTGCAATAACGCTTGCGTCTCCGCAGTGGCGCGGTCCAGCGTGCGCGTATAAAAGATTCCCCCGCCGTGATAGACATCCATCGGCGGGCGGCCATACTGGCTGGCGACGGCGAACAGCACCTGATCATCGTTCACCAGCGCATCGACGTGAAAAACCTCACCCGGCAAATAGCGCTCCATCAAAAAGTGAGACTGTTCATCGCCCAGCGCGTCGAGCATCGGCCACACTTGTTCGGCGTGCGCGATTTTGCGAATGCCCATAGCGCTAGCCTCGGAGCGCGGCTTGAGCAGCCACGGCCCAGGCACGCGCGCCATGAACTCGCGCAGGCGGTCATAGTTGAACGCCGGAACAAATTCCGGCACGCGGACACCGCCGGACTGCGCGACCGTCCGCATCGCCAGCTTGTCACGGAAATTTTGCGCCAGCGTCACGCCCATGCCCGGCAAGCGCAGGTGCTCACGCAACGCGGCGGCCGTCACCACCTCGTAATCATCCAAAGGAAAGATGTGATCGATGACTCGCGCGCGCGCGAGGTAGCTCACGCCGTTCATCACTTCTGTGCGGTTGCTGAGGTTGGGGGTGAAGAACAGTTCGTCCAGACTCTCGCGCGGCCAGTCGGCGTGCTGGTCAGCCTCGCGCCCCAACAGTAGCGTGCGGCAGCCGAGCCGTTTGGCCTCGCGGATGGCGGCATAACCTTTGGGCTCACTGGTGATGAAGAGCAAGGTAGAGGGAGTCGACATGGCCTCAGTCCTGCGCGATTGAAATTGAGCGCAGTGGCCCGATTATAATGCCGATGTTTAACCACTCATCGACAAAAAAGCCCACCGGTCTGGCGGGCTTTGAGTGTCTGTGAGGGGCGGTATCCCGATTTATGTGTAGATTCAGCCGTAGAGGCGACGTCGCTTCGCTTAGGTGCGTTGCCCCTACGAAATTACACAAGATTCGACATACCGCCGCTCAAACAAACCACAACAGGTAACTGGTGCGCGTTTCGGTGCTAAGCCCCGCGTAGTCGATGATGAAGCGTAATGGCACCGTCGTGCCGGGCGTATGACTGCCTGCCGCGAAGGTGAAAGTCGTGATGCCGTTGGCATCGGTCGGCGGCAGGGTGTACGCGATAGGCCCATCGGGGAACTCGGCCACCATCGTCACCGCCGCGCCGGGCAGACGTTTATTCAGTTGATCCTGCACTCGCACGTACACCACTTGTGAACTGCCCTGAGCGATGATGGCGTTGGTGACGCTGGCATACGCTGTCAGCGTCGTCACCCCCGCTCCCGGGTTGCCACTCAACTGCCTGGGTTGAAGCCGTGCGCGGTCAAGCTTGGCATAGTCGTAGTAAATCTGCCCGAGCGCCGCCAACTGGATGGTGTGGCCCGGAAGTTTCTCAGGCCACCATTCCATGCGTGTGCGCTGGAAGTATTGCACCATCCGTCCGTTCTCCAGCGTCACCCCGGAGATTGGGTAACCGTATTGAAAAATATCTCCCGTGGTCGCAAAGTATTCGAGAAAGCGGAAGCAAACGGCCTGGCCGGTCTCGGGAAAATAGCGACAGCTTGGGTCGGAGGGCGAGGGGATGGCAGAGACCGGCAAGCCCGGCTGGCGTTTGCCCAGATCATCTCCCAGCAGCCCCAATTGAATCTTGTACGGGTCGGAATTGCCCGGCCACCATTCGAGGCGCGCTTTTTGAAAATACTGCACCAGCATACCGGTGTTCGGGTCAACGTAGCTGTCGGTGATAGGGTAGCCATATTGCGTTGGGCCGCCCTTGCTGATGTAGAAACTCAGAAACGGGTCACGCACGACATGCCCGGTCTCATTGAAAAACTGTTCATTGGAGCCGGAGGTCTGCGCCCACACCACCGGAACTATGACCAGGCTGAGGGCGGCCAGCGCCAATGCGATTTTCAGAACGAACGTAGTTTTTCGCATAGCTCCCTCCCCGTGTCCGACATTCACTCAAACCTGCGTCGTACAATTCGGGTGGTGATTTACAGTGTCGTTAGGTTTCGGTGAGAGCACTATAATGGAATCTTTACGCGGATACAAGAAGTAGGACACTTTTCCCACGCCGAATCGTGGTTGGTCTTCGTTGGCGCGAGCCAACAATCGAACAGATGGCCGGAGAATTGCAATTCTTTACGCCTCTTCGCTGCGCAACCGGCTATAACTTTCGTAACGCGACCGCGCGATGCGGCTCGCCTCGACCGCGGCGCGCACCGCGCAACCCGGCTCGGAGAGGTGCGTGCAATCGTTGAACGCGCACGCCTCTACCAATGGCTTCATCTCGACAAAGTAGCCATCCAATTCTTCCGGCTCAACATCCCACAACGCCAGCGCCCGCATGCCGGGGGTGTCGGCCACAAAGCCGCCGGCTTCCAAGGGCAGCAACTCCGAAAACACCGTCGTGTGCCGGCCCTTCTGCGTCGCCTGCGAAATCGCTCGCGCCTTCAATCCCAGCCCCGGCTGCACGGCGTTGAGTAAAGTGCTCTTGCCCACGCCCGATGGCCCGGCCAGCACCGACAACTTGCCGTGCAACTGCGCGCGTAGCGCGTCGATGCCCGTGTCATTTTTAGTTGAGGTGTAAATGACGGGATAGCCCAGAGGCGGATAAAGCCCAAAGAGGGCCTCGGCCTGCGCGCGCGTGGTGAGATCAACTTTGTTGGCGCAGATGACGGCCGGCA
>JBQTJD010000743.1:0-8015 GCA_052387475.1 Anaerolineales bacterium
AGCATCGTCATCCATTCATCTGGGGTCGCCGCCGCCGCCATCAGCCTCGTCGCCAGCCTGGCATCGCGTTGGTGCCAGCGATGACCCTCGGACTTGCCGGATGAACCACTTAGGCCACATCGGAATGTTTGCCGCTTTAGGGATAATACTCATTGTCTCTTCTCCAGCACTCAGAAAATTGCTTGATCTAATTACTCAACCTCGATTATAGGCATCCATGACGCTTCTTAATATGGTCACTACGGTCGAATTGGCCGTGTAAAGTTTAGCTAAGCGATGCGGGGGTAACTGTTGAGATTGCGGCGCACACGCTGTAAAAGCATTGCATGCAACGCCTTTACAGCGATGCGTTGTGTCGTGCCTGCACGATGCGGTCGCGCGCCCACGCGGTCTCTTCATCGCTCAATGGCGGCAGAGGTGGAGTCTGCGTGTAATCGAGCAGACGATCGTATTCGACCAACTCAAAACACGCCTCCACCGCTGATTGCAGATCAAGCAGCACATCGGCGTCGGGCGGGAGCAGCGGCACGGGCACGGTCGGCAAACGGTCGCGGAGTTGAACTCCCCATACTTGTGTGCGAGGCCGTTGGGTGAAACGGCTGAGGTAAATGTAGTACGGCGCGGGCGGCAGTTGGCCCTCGACCGCGAACCGGTGCCCGCCGCGCAGTAAATCAATTTCGAGCAGGTGAGTTTGCGTTTGTAATAGCCGCACCCGACGGTTGTGATACTCGCGCGAACAGTCGCCGCGCTTGTTCACAGGCGAGAGGATTTCGATGACGGTGACGAGCCGGCGCTCGGCGACATCGCGAATCTCCACCGTAGTGAGCGGCACTTCTTCGGGCAGCGGGCTGACGACTTCGGCGGACGGCGGCGTGACGGTGGCGGGGTAAGTGATGGTCGCCGCTTCCTTCAGCATGTGCGCCACCCCTACGTCGGGGTAAATGGCTGAGACGCCAGCGATGCCGAGCGTAGGTTGATCCAATGCGAGACGTTTGTTGAGCAAGGCAACATATTTTGGTTTGGTCTTCAGCAGGAGTTGTTTGCTCAGAGCACTCGCAAATGTAGCCTGAAACTCCGACCACATCTCGCCTTCGAGATATGGATCCATGCCGGGGACAGGTGATCGGCTCATGACGATCTCTTTGAAACCTTTGGCAAGTATAGTGCTCATACCCTCGGCTGACAATGCAGGGGATGCTAAAATCCGGCATCACCCGCTGATTGAAAACGAGCAACCTCGCCTCGAATGACACGAATTGGCGCGAAAGCCGTTTCGCGAAATTCGTGCCATTCGATGCAGACACATTGAGGCCGAAATGTCCATCCGCAACCTCGACAAGATTTTTCACCCTGAGCGCATCGCCGTCATCGGCGCGAGCGACAACCCGACCGGCGTCGGCTTCAGCGTGCTGCGTAACATGATCGGCGCGGGCTACAAAGGCGCGGTGTATCCCATCAACCCCAAGCGCGAAGCCGTGCAAGGCGTCCCGTCATTCCCCAGCCTCGACGCGCTGCCTAAGGTTCCAGACCTTGCGGTGATCTGCACGCCGTCGCCCACCGTGCCCGACCTCATCCGGCAGGCCGGTGAGTTGGGCACGCGCGGCATCGTCATCATCTCGGCCGGCTTCCGCGAGATTGGCGCCGAAGGCATCGCGCTGGAAGAACGCGTGCGCGCCGAGCAAGCGAAGTTCGATGGGATGCGCATCATCGGCCCCAACTGTCTCGGGCTGATCGTACCCCGTCTCAAGATCAACCTGAGCTTCGCGAACGCCGCCATGCCTGAGGACGGCAGCATCGCCTTCATCTCGCAATCGGGCGCGCTGTGCACGTCGGTGCTCGACTGGGCTTTGCAGCGCGGCATCGGCTTTTCGTATTTCGTCTCCATCGGCAACATGCTCGATGTGACCTTTCACGATTTGATCGATTACTTCGGTGAAGACGCGGAGACGCGCTCGCTATTGATGTACGTCGAGTCGATTCCGAACGCGCGCGGCTTCATGTCCGCGGCGCGCGGCTTCTCGCGCGGCAAGCCGATTGTGGCGTACAAATCGGGCCGCTTTGCCGAATCCGCCAAAGCCGCTGCTTCGCACACCGGCGCGCTGGCCGGCGAGGATGCCGTGTACGATGCCGCCTTCGAGCGCGCGGGGATTGAGCGGGTGTACGAGATCGACGATATGTTCGAGTGCGCGGAGTTGCTCGGGCGGCAGAAGAGTTTGCCGAAGGCCGCGCGGCTCGCCATCATTACCAACGCCGGTGGGCCGGGCGTCATCGCCACCGACAAACTCATCGAACAGAACGGCGAGATGGCGCACCTCTCCGACGCTACGATGAAGCGGCTCAACGAAGTGCTGCCGCCGTTTTGGAGCCACGGTAACCCGGTGGACGTGCTCGGCGACGCGCCGCCCGACCGCTACGCGAAAGCGATGAGCATTGTGCTCGAGGATGAGCATGTGGACGCGGTGCTGGTGATTCTGACCCCGCAAGCGATGACTGACCCGACGGAGACCGCGCGCGTGATCGGCGAAGCGGCCAAAGGCGCGACCAAGCCGGTACTCGCGGCGTGGATGGGCGGGCGGGCCATCGCCGACGGGCAACGGCTGCTGTATCAATACGACGTGCCAGTGTACGTGCGGCCCGGCCCGGCGGTGCGCGCGTTCATGCACCTCGTGCGGTTCGCGCGCAATCAAAGCATCCTCACCGAAACTCCGCGCGACGTCCCGGTGGACATCCAGCCGGATATGAACAAGCTGAAGCAGTTGATCCTTTCCGCGCCCACCGATGGCGAACCGGTGCTATCCGAAACCGCCTCGAAGGAATTGCTGGCCGCGTACGGTATCCCGGTCATCCAACCCAAAGACGCGCACTCGGCGGATGAAGCTGTGGAATTGGCCGCAAGCATCGGCTACCCAATCGTACTCAAGGTTCTCTCCCCGCAGATCACGCACAAGACCGATGTGGGCGGCGTGGTGCTGAATCTGCAAACAGAAGCCGAAGTGCGCGCGGCCTATGACCGCATCGTGACGACGGCCAAAGCCAGACGACCGGACGCGGATGTGCTGGGCGTGACAGTGCAGCAGATGGTGGACACGCGCAACGGCACTGAACTTATCGTCGGCACAAAGCGCGATCCGGTCTTCGGCTCGATTTTGCTGGTGGGTATGGGTGGCATTACGGCGGAGTTGTTCAAAGACCGCGCGCTCGGCCTGCCGCCGCTCAACGAACGCCTCGCACGACGGATGCTCGAGTCACTGAAAGCGTGGCCGCTATTGCAAGGCTATCGCGGGCGACCTGGCGCCAACCTCGACAAGCTCATCGAAGTGCTGATGAAGTTCTCGTATCTGGTTGCCAATCACCCGGAGATCAGCGAACTGGATATCAACCCATTATTAGCCGGGCCGAGTGGCGTCATTGCTCTAGATGCGCGTGTCGTAGTGGAGCGCGAGCATCTCGTGGCGCCAAGTCGCAAGTTCGCCCATCTCGCCATCCGCCCCTATCCACAGGAATTTGTCAAACAGACCACGCTGCCCGACGGCACGCCGGTGACCCTGCGCCCGTTGCGCCCGGAGGACGAGCCACTGTGGCGCGACCTCATCAACCGCAGTTCGGCGCAGACGCTCCATCAGCGCTTCCGTTATCTCTTCAAAGAAGCCACGCACGAGATGGCGGCGCGCTTCGTCTTCACCGACTACGACCGCGAGCTGGCGATCATGGCGGAGTTGAACGAAAACGGCGGGCGAAAGTTCATCGGTGCCGTTCGATTGGTGGCCAACCGCGCGGGCGACAGCGTGGAGTATGCGGCGATGGTGGAGGATGCCTGGCAAGGCAAGGGCGTGGGCGGCCTGCTCACCGATTACGGCTTTGAAGTGGCGAAGCGCTGGGGGTTCAAGCGCATGACGGCCGAGACGACCCACGACAATCATCGCATGGTCGGCGCGTTGCAGAAGCGCGGGTTTGCGCTGGAAAAGCAAGACGGGCCGGATTTATTCTTCACGAAGGCTCTTTGATTTTCAGATTTTGGATTGAAAGAAGGAGGGCCAATTCGTGAACGAGAAGGAATTCAAACAGCGGACGAAAGCTTTGCTCTGCGCGTCGCCGACAGGCGCGCAATGCCGGCACTTATTGAAGAGGAATCCGATGAGTCAGGCTACTAGAAGTTGCGGTTTGTAGCACCTCAAGGTGAACGGCCAACGCCAAACGTATACGATGCGTAACAGCAATACCGACCCAACGTTTGATGATCCCGTAAGTGCGGGCCGCGAAGCTCTGGCCCGGGGCACCTGGGGCGAGGCGCGCGCCTGCTTCGAGGCGGCGCTGCGCGTTGCGGAGACGGCCGAGGCACTGGAAGGACTCGGCATAGCGGCCTGGTGGCAGGACGATGCCACTGTGACCTTCGACGCCAGAGAGCGTGCCTACCGGCTCTACCGTCAGCGCGAGGACTTCCAAGGCGCGGCGCGGATGGCAACTAACCTAGCCTATGATTATTACTCCTTCAGAGGCGAATACGCCATCGCTAGTGGCTGGCTCCAGCGTGCCCATCGCCTGCTCGAAGGACTCGACCTTGTTCCCGAACAGGGCTTGCTCGCCATCTTCGAGGGCTATTTCGCCCTGATGCTGAACCACGACACCGCTAAAGCCCGCCGGCTCGGCGAACAAGCCGCTCAAATCGGTGACCGGCTTAAGGTGATTGACATCGAGATGCTGGCCCTCGCACTTGAAGGGCTGGCCCGCGTATGCGCGGGCGACATCGCCGAGGGGATGCGCTGCCTGGACGAGTCCACGACGGCAGCAGTATCGGGCGAGATGACCGATCCGGATGCATGCGCTACTGCTTGCTGCTATCTGATCTATGCCTGTGAGCGAGTGCGCGATTACAACCGCGCCGCGCAATGGTGTGCCTATGTGAAGGTCATCACCACGCGCTGGAAATACCCACTGTTGTTCTCGTATTGCCGCGTGCACTATGCCAGCGTCCTGATCTGGCGCGGCGACTGGGCGGAAGCTGAGGCAACGCTGGTGATGGCGACGAACGAACTGGTGGCCACGCGCCCGGCGGAGGCCGTCGAAGGGATCATGCGGCTGGCCGACCTGCGCCGACGTCAGGGGCGTTTTGACGAAACTGCGACGTTACTCGCCCAGGGCGAGACTCACCCGTTTCGTATGTTGGGGGGCAATCTCGCGCTGCTCGGACGGGCGGCCCTGGCGCTCGACCAGGGCGACCCGGCGGGCGCAGTGGATATGGCCGAACGTTTCCTGCGCGGTCTGCCCGCTGAGGATCACACAGAGCGCCCGGCGGCGCTGGAATTGCTAGTGCTGGCTCAGACCGCACGCGGCGACCGCGCCCAGGCCCAGACTGCGCTGACCGAACTGAACGCGATTGCATCCGCCGTCGCCACCGAGCCGTTTCTGGCAACCGCCAGATTCGCGGCGGGCCTCGTCGCTGCCGCCGATGGCGAGTATGAGGCAGCCTTCCATCATTTTGAGGATGCTGTGGACCTGTATCATCGTAATGGCGCGTTATTCGAGGTCGCGCGAGCGCGCATTCAACTCGCGCGATCTCTGCTGGCCTTGGGCCGAAATCAGGCGGCCGAGCGGCAGGCAGGTGAGGCAATAGAAACGTTTCAGCAATTGGGGGCTGTGCCGGAGGGCACCCGTGCGGCAGCCTTATTACACGAGATTGAATCCACACCTCAAGCATCCAGCGATAAAACATCTGACGTGGCTGGCCTGACCCCGCGAGAGTTGGATGTGTTGCGTCTGATTGCGGCGGGCAAGAGCAATCAGGAAATCGCCGCAGAACTCGTTCTGAGCGTCCGCACGGTTGAGCGGCATATTTCCAACATCTACGAGAAGGTTGGCGCCAGCGGCGCTGTCGCCAGAGCAACCGCAACCGCCTTCGCCCTTCGCCACGGCCTGACTCAACCTCACATGCCGTAGTTGGGGCGCATCCTGTCTCGAGGCGCACCTCGCCTCTACATGTTGGCTGCCACCGCAAATGCGTGTCCAAGATACGTGTCGGCACGCATGACAACTCCTGCCTGTTGCCCTATCTTGCTATTGACCGGCTGGCCCGTCGGACGCCGGTGAAACATCCTCCTGCACCCGGCGGGCCGCTGGCAATTTATCACGGAGGACAAGTGTGTCTAAGCCAAGTGATTCAATGCGGGAATTCCTGAGCGGGCTTCACTATGCCACGTTAGCGACGCGGAATGAGGATGGCTCGATTCACTTGACCCCGGTGTGGTATCTCTTTGAACACGAATGCTTTTTCGTCGAGACAGCCTCCTCTGATCGCAAAGTTAGAAACATCGTTGCCCGCCCAGAGGCCTCACTCGTGGTTGACAGTCGGAAGCTGGGATCTGAACAGTGGGTGGGCGCAGCGGGAATGGCGGACATCATAAAGGGTGCGCGATCGAAAGAACTTAACGCGAAAATTCAGCATCGCTATCTGACACAAGCCGGGCGAGATGATCCAAGGGTGGGGCCAATCTTTGCAGCAGCGAGCGACGTAACCATTGGCCTCAGGCCGCATTCATGGCGTTCATGGGACCTCAAGAGCCTCGACGACCAATTCTTTGGCAGTCTTCTGGGGCACACACCGCAGCAATGGTTTCTGCCTCTGGATTGACATCATCAGTCGGCTTCAGTGTGCGAACTAAACTATCCAAAGGAGAATCCAATGAGCAACCCAGCCGAGACCTATGAGAGTTACATGGTGCCAACACTATTTGGCCCATGGGCCTCACGCCTGATTCAATCCGCGAATCCGCAACCGGGCGAGCGGACCCTGGATGTGGCGTGCGGAACCGGGATCGTCGCCCGGCGCGTCGTGCCACGCGTTGGATCAACTGGAAAGGTGGTCGGCCTCGATCTCAATCCGGACATGCTCGCGGTTGCGCGCGCAGCCGCCGAACAGGAGGGCCTTGCCATCGAGTGGCACGAGGGTCGGGCCGAAAAACTCCAGTTCCCAGATGGCAGCTTTGATCTGGTGCTCTGCCAGTTTGCGTTGATGTTCTTCGCCGACCGGCGCGCCGCCCTCGCTGAGATGCATCGGGTCCTGACGAAGAGTGGCCGCGTCTCGCTGAGTGTTTGGCAAGACCTGGATCATCACCCATTCTACAAGAAGCTGGACACTGTGATCCAACAGCGCCTAGGAATGTCGGGCTTGCAAACCATCTTTGAGCTAGGCAACGCCGAGGAACTGCGGAAGCTGCTGACGGAGGCTGGCTTTCAGCGCGTGGAGATCGAGCCGGTCTCAATGACGGCGCGTTTTCCGAACCCCGACGGGTTCCTCGCCGGAGAGATTGATGTGGACACGGCTGCCATCCCCGCGATGCAACACCTCGATTCTCAGGCGCGGCAAGCGATCACCGCAGCCATTTCCGACGACATGCTGGCGCCGCTGCGCGAGGTGACGCAGGACAATCATGTGGTGATCCCGTTCCATGCGCAGATTGCACGCGCCGAACGACGATAGACGTAGGCAGTGGCATGACGTCTCAAAATAGACATGCCACTGAACAGCGCCGATGCCCGATCGCCAGCGAAAGGCGCAGGCGGCGCGGAATAACCGAGCGATAAGCACAACAAGGTAGAAGTCCAAAATCACCGACGTTGCTGAAGGAATTGCCCTAGACGCTTCAGCGCCTCGGCGAAACTCTTCCGTCCCAATCCTACACGAAAATGCTTGCCCGGCATATCGAACAGTGAGCCGGGCACAATCATTACGCCCGCCTCTTTCACCGCCGCCTCGGTGAACGCCTCCACCGGTTGTGCGCCGAGCCATTGCGGGAACGCAACCGAGCCGGCCTGTGGCGCAATCCACTGGAACTGCGCCGCACGTGCGCCAAAAAACTCAGCGGCGATGGCGGCATTGCGACGAACGATTTCGAGATTGCGCGCGGCCAGACTCTCTCGCGCACGCAGGGCGATAATGGACAGGGCTTCGCTCGGCGCGCTGTGGCAGATAGAGGTGTAATCTTTGAACGACTGGCAGCGCGCCAAAGCCTCACGGTCAT
>JBQTJD010000744.1:0-1994 GCA_052387475.1 Anaerolineales bacterium
CGCACGGCGCGTGCCCGTCGTGTCAGGGCATCGGCGTGAAGTTGGAGATTGACCCCGAACTCATCATCCCCAACCGCGAACTCTCGGTGGAGGATGGCGCCATCACGGTGATGGAGTGGCGCAATCAGGATGAGGGCGCGGGCAACTACTATTGGCAAACGTTGGAGGCTGCCGCCGCCCACTATAAGATCCCGCTCGACAAACCGGTGAAGCAATTGAGCAAGAAGCAGTTTGAGATTCTGCTGTACGGCTCGAACGGCGAGAAGGTGCCGGTGCGTTATCAAAGCCGCGACGGGCGGCAGGCCACGTGGGAGACGGTTTACGAGGGCGTGATCCCCAACTTGAAGCGGCGTTTCGACGAGACGACATCGGATTACATTCGCGAGAAGATTCAGCAGTACATGTCGGATCGACCGTGCGATGAATGCGGCGGGCGCCGGTTGCGCAAAGAGGCGCTGGCCGTGACGGTCAACGACGACAACATCGTCAATGTGACCGATTGGGCCGTGATGCGCACGCTCGATTGGGTAAAGGCATTGAAAGGCAAGCTCACCCCGCGCGAACAGAAAATCGCCACCGTCATTTTGAAAGAGATCAACGCCCGACTGCAATTTCTGGTGGATGTCGGCCTCGACTATCTCACGCTGAGCCGCACGGCGGCGACCCTCTCGGGCGGCGAGGCGCAGCGTATCCGGCTCGCGACGCAGATCGGCTCGCAATTGATGGGCGTGCTGTACGTGCTTGATGAGCCGAGCATCGGTCTGCACCAGCGCGACAACGCCCGGCTCATCCGCACGCTGAAGCACATGCGCGACCTCGGCAATACGCTGCTCGTCGTCGAGCACGACGATGAAACGATCCTTGAGGCCGATTGGGTCGTAGACCTCGGCCCCGGCGCGGGCGAACACGGCGGCGAATTGGTGTTCGAGGGCAGCGTAGCGCAACTGCTGAAGGACAAGAAGTCAGTCACCGGTGCGTATCTCTCCGGGCGGCAGAAGATCGAGATGCCGTCGGAACGCCGCGCGGGCAACGGCAAATACATCACCGTACGCGGGGCGAAAGAAAATAATCTCAAAAACATTGACGTGCACATCCCGTTGGGCAAGTTCGTCTGTCTCACCGGCGTCTCCGGCTCGGGCAAGTCGTCGCTGCTGGTCGAGGTGGTGTACAAACGGCTGGCGCAACTATTGCACGGCGCGCACGAACATGCCGGCGCGCACAAAGAGCTGGATGGCATCGAGCACATTGACAAGATTATCAACATTGATCAAAGCCCCATCGGTCGCACGCCGCGCAGCAACCCGGCCACGTATGTCGGGCTGTTCGATGAAATTCGGAATTTGTTTTCCGAGCTGCCGGAAGCGAAGGTGCGCGGCTACAAGGCGGGCCGCTTCTCGTTCAATGTGAAGGGCGGTCGGTGCGAGGCGTGCCAGGGCCAAGGGCAGGTGCAAATCGAAATGCAATTCCTGCCCGACATCTTCGTGCCGTGCGAGGTCTGCCACGGCGCGCGCTATAACCGCGAGACCTTGCAGGTGCACTTCAAGGGCAAGCACATCGCACAAGTGCTTGACCTGACGGTGAGCGAGGCGGTGGAATTTTTCGACGCGCAGCCCGCGCTCAAGCGCAAGCTCGTGACGCTCGAAGAAGTCGGCCTCGGCTACGTGCGGCTCGGCCAGCCGGCCACCACGCTTTCGGGCGGCGAGGCGCAGCGCACCAAGCTGGCGAAAGAGTTGAGCAAGCGGTCAACGGGCAAGACATTTTACGTGTTGGATGAACCGTCGGTCGGGCTGCATGCCGCCGACGTGCACAAGCTGGTGGAGGTGCTGCAACGCTTTGTGGATGAAGGCAACACGGTGCTCATCATTGAGCACCACATGGACATCATCAAAGTCGCCGACTGGCTGATCGACCTCGGCCCGGAGGGCGGCGACCGCGGCGGCGAGATCGTGGCCGAGGGCACGCCCGAGCAGGTGGCGAAGGTGAAGGAAAGTTAC
>JBQTJD010000745.1:0-2443 GCA_052387475.1 Anaerolineales bacterium
TATCCTGAGTGAACGCTACCGCAATCGCCGCCGCCGCTTCGGTCTGCGTTTCAACCTGATCGCCGCACTCTACAACCTTGAACTCGCGCTTGATACCTAGACTTTTGCAAGAGGTCTACTTTAGAAAAAGATCGGCAGCGTCTGCAAACCGCTCAACTGCGCGAAGATGAAGCCGGGCAGCGCCTGCAACGCCAATACAATCAGCGCGGTGATGAGGGTGCTGGCCGCGACTTTTTGCAGCGACAGCCCGGACGCCTGCCGCGCGCCGATGACGACGAGCACCAGATGCCAGATTAGAAAAATATCCACAGATGCTAAGACCGCCTTGATAAACTCCCAGACTGCTCCACCGTCTGCCGACACGTAACCCGAAAAGCCGGCAGCGACGATGAGCTTTTGTTCGATGAATATATCCGTGGCCCGCGCGATCGCCCGCACGGCCAACGGCAGCGACGCCCAGGCCACGACGTTCAGCGCCGCGCGCGTGGCGCTGCGCCCGCCCAGCATCGTCAGCAGAAGGTGCAGCAGCGCCGACATCAACACCCAACCAATCCACACCCCGAGCAGGGCAACGATGCCTGGAAAAACATACAGAAACACCGGGCTGGAGGCGGCCTGTTGCGCCTGCAAGAATTGCGCTTGCTGCTCGGGCGTCCAGAATTCGGAACCGGGCGGCAGTGGCACTTGGCCGGTGGAGGCCAACAGCCCGCGGACGTTGCCCGCCGCAATCACCCGCGCGATTTCGGCCAGCGAGACCACGAGCAGCGGCGTCAGCCAGCAGTCGCCAGCGTATTCCACAATTTTAGCCAGCGTAGCGCGCGGCCTCAGCAACGTGGGCAGCACCCAATCAAATTGAAAGCGACGAGGCTGTTCGAGCGGTGGCAGAGCAGTTTCGGTCATGGGCGGGATTGTACTCTCGAACGGGTGGGCCGTCATCCGGGTTCCAAACAAAGTTACTCTGTCGGTTGGGCATGGTCGTCCGTGCCTTGCGGCTTTTCTCCTGCTCCCTCTATACTCTTGGTATATGGCACAGCTGCGTGCCTGCGGCGTGACCGCCCGCGCGACGGCATGTTCCCCCAGCGATTTCAACGCCGACCCACGCGCCATCCCTTCCCTTCCAGCCTGCTGCCCGAAACGTACACGCTCTTCGCCGGGCTGTATCGCGCGCCGGACGCGTGAGGCTGACTTCGCCTGACATCCCAGATGAGCGCGATCACCGTTCGAAATTAGCCGTTTGTTTTTCCCCGTTCACAGATAAAATAGGGTCAGAGGGAGGAGTCAGGCTATGATCGCCACAGTTCATGAACCCATCACGGAATGGCGCAAAGATCTCCTCGGGCGCATTGCCTACGTGGATCAGTTTCTTGGGCGTCTCTCACAGGCCGACTGTTCGCAAGTGATTGGCGTTTACGGCGGATGGGGCACCGGCAAGACTAGTTTCTTGAAAATGGCCGAGGACCGCTACCCCGAGTGGCGACAAAGCCATAACGCCTCCGGCCCCAAATTCTCCTTTCAATTTGTAGATGCCTGGCTCTACGAGCAAACCCAGAATCTGGCCACGCCCATCCTGGCCGTCTGCAAAAAATGACCCCCGGCAACGAGTCGGTCGCGCGCATCGCTCGACGCGTGGCAGCCGTCACCGGGTTGGCCCTGCTGGACTCAGCGGCGCGTTTTGTCAGCGCCGGGGCGGTCTCGCTGGAAAACATCCAGAAGCAACTGGAGCAGGTTCAAGCCCACGAGGCCATGCGTCTGCAATGGGTGGATGAGATCGATCAGGCGCGGACCGATTTTCAGAAGGCGGTGCAAGCCGCGTGTGAAGCCGACCACTGCCAGCGCCTCGTCTTCATGGTGGACAATCTTGACCGGTGCTTTCCGGACAAGGTTGTGGCGCTCTGCGAATCGATCAAGAATATCTTCTCGGCTTCCGAGCAATGTGTGTGGGTGCTCGCAGTTGACTCCGATGTGGTCGCCAGCTACATCAACCAAAAATATAGCGGTACGGCGATGGATGGCTACAGCTATCTCGACAAGATCGTGCCCGAACAAATCCACCTTCCCTCGCCGCTGGTCGAGGGCGACACGTACAGCGTGCGTAGTTTCCTCGCCCACTACTTAACCGCAGAGCAATTGGCCCGCTTGCCACTTCACAAAGGGGTGTTGTTCCAACTGCCGCGCGTGCTTGTCCCACGCCGCCTGATTAAAGTGGCTCGCAAGTATAGTGAACTCACCGAGCCGGGGCCATATGCTTTCGAGTTGGTGTTGCTCTATTATTGTTGGCCCGGTTTCTATCGCTGGCTCAGCATTGATGACTCCGAGTATATTGCCGCCATATTGGTTAATTTTGTCGATCAACGCAGGCGCGAAATGTTCGAGGGCCATGGAGTCAATATGGTGAAAATACCGACGAGCTTTGCAGACGATCGGGAACTTATCATCTTTATTG